>CAZBDS010000179.1:0-3822 GCA_964490735.1 uncultured Acutalibacter sp.
TCATGGCGGACATTCCCGGGCTGATTGAGGGCGCCTGGCAGGGCGTGGGGCTGGGCCACCAGTTCCTGCGCCACGTGGAGCGCTGCCGCCTGCTGGTGCATATGGTAGACGTGGCGGGCAGCGAGGGCCGGGACCCCAAGGAGGACTTCCAGATCATCAACGAAGAGCTTCGGAAATTCAACCCGGAGCTGGCGGCCCGTCCCATGCTGGTGGCGGGAAACAAATGCGACCTTGCCGCCGAAGATCAGGTAGAGGACTTCCGGCGGTTTGTGGAGGAGCAGGGCTACGAGTTTTTCCCCATCATGGCCCCGATCCGGGAGGGTGTAGATCCGTTGATGAACGCCGTGCTGCGGCACCTGTCCCAGCTGCCGCCCATTCTCCGGTACGAGCCGGAGGCCCCCGCCCTGGAGCCCGTGGAGAGCTTGCAGCGGGGCCGGGTGGAGATCACCCAGGAAGACGGTGTCTACTTTGTGAAGGCGCCCTGGCTGCTGAAAATTATGGGGACGGTGGATTTTGACGACAGCGAATCCCTTCAGTATTTCCAGCGGGTCCTGATCCAAACCGGGGTCATCGACGCGCTGCGGGAAGCGGGTGTGCAGGAAGGGGACACCGTAGACCTGTACGATTTGGAATTTGACTTTGTAAATTAAGGGGGAAGCCCGCTTGGAAAAGCTTTTCGACGGGGACCTGCAGCAGCCCCTTAACGAATTCAGCCCGCTAACGCTGGCCTTTGTGGGCGATGGGGTCTACGAGCTTCTGGTCCGGGAACACCTGGCGGCACAGGGCAACTGTCCCGTGAAAAAGCTCCATGGCCGGGCGGTGGAGTGGGTCCGGTGCGAGGCCCAGGCAAAGGCCTTGTCGCAAATCCTCTGGCCTTTGCTTACCGAGGAGGAGCAGGCGGTGGCCCTCCGGGGCAGGAACGCCCACGTGGGCCATGTACCCAAAAACGCCCAGGTGGGGGACTATCACGGGGCCACGGCCCTGGAAGCCCTGTTCGGCTACCTGTATCTGAAGGGGGACGTCCAGCGGGTGCGAGAGCTGTTTGCCGTGATTATCGGGGCGGAAAAGGAGAGTGAATCTTATTGAAAACCGGGAAAAAGCTGAAAACCGGCCTGCTGGACCTGCTGTTTATCCTGGCGGGCTCGGCGGTTTACGCCGTTTCCGTAAACTGCTTTACCGCCCCCAACCAGATCGCTCCCGGCGGCGTGACGGGCCTTGCCACGGTTTTAAATTTTCTGTTTCAGACCCCCATCGGCATGGTGGCCTTCCTCATCAATATTCCCATCATTATCTGGGCCATTGTGGAGATCGGCTATAAGCTGGTGCTGAAAACCATGGCGGCGATCCTCATTTCCTCCACCATGATCGACCTGTTTTCCATGTTTGCCGTCCCTTACCGGGGTGACATGCTGCTGGTAGCGCTGCTGGCAGGCGTTTTCGAGGGTGTGGGGCTGTCCCTTACCTTTATCCGGGGCGCCACCACCGGCGGCACAGATATGATCGCCCGGCTGCTCAGCCACCGGCTGCCCCACCTGTCCATGGGCAAGCTGATGCTGGCGGTGGACGGCCTGGTGGTGGCCGTTTCCGCGGTGGCCTTCCGCAGCCTGGACAGCGCTATCTACGCCTGTATCGTCATCTTTGTGTCCACCAGGATCATCGACGCCATTTTGTACGGTACCGACGCCGGTACCGGCAAGCTGTTTTTCGTCATGTCCTCAAAGGTGCGGGAGATGGGCGACCGCATTATCAAAGAGCTGGACCGCACGGTGACCTATTTGGATTCCCACGGCGGCTACACCAAAGAGCCCGGCGAAACCATGCTGTGCGCCGTGCGCAGGTATGAGGTGTTCCAGATCCAGTCGATCATCAAAGAAGCAGATAAAAACGCTTTTGTCATCGTTGGCGACGCCGGGGAGATCCGGGGCGAGGGCTTTCGGCCTATGAGCTCTGACGACAAGCCCTTAAAGGAAATGCTGAAAAGCCTGCGGGCCAAAAGGGAAAAGAAAGAATAGAAAAAGTCCCGGCAAGCCTCTTGGGGCTTACCGGGGCTTTTCGAGCCAGAAAACTTAGAACTGGTCGTTCTGCCGGTTCATCTCGGGCTTCTGGTTCTTGCTCTGGGTGCCGTAGTCCGGAATCTCCTGCTTCTTGTTCTGAGAATTGTTCTGAGAACGATTTTGAGAGTTATTCTGGGACCGGTTGTTCTGGCTCTGGTTGTTCTGGTTGTTATTCTGGTTGTTGCTCATGATTATCGCTCCTTTCCAGTACCTATTTTCTGCGGGGGAGCGGGAAATATGCAAAAAATTTTTTGGAGGGGAAGTCTGTGACGCTGCCCGAGGCTTTTTGCGAAAGAATGAAGACCCTGCTGGGGGCTGAGTACGGGGAATTCCTCGACGCCTTTGACCGTCCCCATTTTCGCGGCGTGCGGCTCAATCCCTTAAAAAGCGATTTTGAAACGCTGCAAAAAAGCGTGCCTGTCAGGCTTTTGCCCACGCCTTTTTCACCGCTGTGCTTTTACGCCGGAGAGCTGGAAAAGCCCGGCAGCCTTGGCGCCCATCATGCCGGCATGTTTTATTCCCAAGAGCCTTCGGCCTCTTCGGCGGCGACGGTGCTGGCCCCCCAGCCCGGGGAACGGGTGCTGGATCTCTGCGCCGCTCCCGGGGGCAAGTCCACCCAAATTGCCGGGCTGCTGAAAGGGGAAGGGCTCCTCTGGGCCAACGAGATCGTCAGGAGCCGGGCCAATGTCCTATTGTCCAGCCTGGAGCGGCTGGGGGTGCGAGACGCCGTGATCTCTTCCTGTCACCCCCAAAAGCTGTGCGAGGGACTGCGGGGGTATTTCGACCGGGTGCTGGTGGACGCTCCCTGCTCGGGAGAGGGCATGTTCCGCCGGGATCCTGACGCAGCGGCCCAATGGAGCCCGGAAAGCCCTGCCGCCTGTGCCCAGCGCCAGATGGCTATCCTGGATTCCGCCGCGCTGGCCGTAAAAGAAGGCGGAGTGCTGGTGTATTCTACCTGCACCTTTTCGGAGGAGGAAAACGAGGGCGTGGCCCGGGCGTTTTTGAAAGCCCACCCGGAGTTTGAGGCCGAGCCTGTGGACGTTTCCTTCGGACGGCCAGCGCTGGATGACAATCCCTGCGCCAGGAGGATCTTCCCCATGGACGGGGGAGAAGGCCATTTCGTAGCGAAATTCCGGCGGACGGGCGGCAACGTGTGCCGGGTGAAAGATTTTGCTGCCGACGTGGGCAGGGAGGAAAAAAAGCTGGCCGAAAAGCTTTGGGCAGAGCTCTTCACAGATAACGTCCCGACTTGTTTGACAAAGGCGGGAGACAGACTGCTGCTGTTGCCGGAGGAGCTGCCGGTGCTTTCCGGTTTGGGAGTGCTGCGGGCCGGTGTGGAGCTGGGCACTTTGAAAGGCTCCCGGGTCGAGCCCGCTCACGGTCTGTTCATGAGCCGGAGCAAGGCAGAATGCCGCCAGGCGCTGGACTTTTCCCCGGACAGCCCCGAACTGGGGGCCTTCCTCAAAGGGGAGGAAATCGGCTGCGGCCAGGAGCTGAAAGGCTATGCCGCCGTCTGCGTATCCGGGGTGGTAACGGGCTTTGGAAAAGTTTCCGGCGGGCGGCTGAAAAATCACTACCCCAAGGGGCTGCGGAATTTGTAAAGAGGCAAAATCACCGGGGCAAGCCCGCCTTCATACTATAGAGGGTGGAGGTGAGCCTGTGTGAACATAGCTGTATGCGTGGTCTGCGCGGTGTTGATGGTGCTGGGTGTGACGGAGCTGGTCCGGCTGCTGGTGTTCTGGTGGCAGAAGCCCCTGACCGGAGGGGC
>CAZBDS010000180.1:0-3752 GCA_964490735.1 uncultured Acutalibacter sp.
TTTACCGTAAACGCCCTGGCCTTTCACCCCGCCCGGGGGCTCAGGGACCTCTTCGACGGCCTCACGGACCTGGAAAACCGCCGGCTCCGCTGTGTGGGCGACCCCCTGCTGCGCTTTGAGGAGGACGCCCTGCGAATCCTCCGGTGCCTGCGGTTCGCTTCGGTGCTGGGCTTTACCATCGATCCTGAAACCGCCCACGCCCTGCGGGAACAGCAAGCCCTTCTCGGAGCGGTCTCCCACGAACGGGTGCGGGAAGAGCTTTCCCGGCTGCTCCAGGGTCAAAATGCCGGGACGGTCCTCCGGGAATTTTCCGACACGGTCTTCACCGTCCTGCCGGAGCTTGCCCCCCTGGCGGACTGCGCCCAGGAAAACCCCTATCACTGCTATGACGTGTGGGAGCACACCCTTCACGCCCTGGAAGCCGTTCCCCCGGAAGGGCCCCTGCGCTGGGCGGCCCTGCTCCACGACTGCGGCAAGCCCGCCGCCAAATTTTATGGGCCCGACGGCACGGCCCATTTCTACGGCCACGAGAAGGAAAGCACCGCTATTGCCCGGGAAATTCTTACGCGCCTGCGCTTTTCCAACCGGGAGACGGAAGAAATTCTCGACCTGGTGCGCTTCCACGGCGAGGTGCACCCCGTTTCCGAAAAGCGCCTGAAAAAGCTGCTGGGCAAGCTGGGAGAGGAACAGGTCTTCCGCCTATTTGCCCTTTCAAAAGCCGACCTGACCGCCCAGGCCCCCCATCTTTATAAGGAGCGGATCGCCTCCATCGAGGAGAGCGAAGCCCTTGCCCGGGAGATCCTGTCCCGGGAAGAGTGCCTGACCCTCCGGGACCTGGAAATAAAGGGCGGCGACCTGCTTGCCCTGGGTTTTCCCGAAGGCCCCGCCCTGGGAAAAGCCCTGCATATCCTGCTGGACGGAGTGCTGGAAGGCTCCCTCCCCAACGAAAGGGAAGCGCTGCTCCAAAGGGCGGAAAAGCTCAGGCCGTAAAGGCTTTCGCGGGCTCCGCTGCAAAAATCCGCAGGACAGGATTTTATACTGGACTTTCTCTTGCCGGTGCGCTATATTGACAGTAATAAACACAGCCTTAAAACCCGGAAAGGAGAAGCGTCATGACGGAAAAAGAATGCCTGCAATGCGTTTTGGAGGGGACCGTTCCCGAAAAGGTCCCCCATTTTGAATTGGACTATCAAATTTCCAAGCAAGTGTTCGGCAAGGAGATGCCAAGCATCTACAAATACTCCGCAGAGCAGGCCGAATCCTACCTCAAAGATTACATAGAAGGCTGGGAGCAGATCCTGGACAAATACCATTGGGCCGCCATTCCCGTAAACTGCGACCCGCTGATCCCCGAAATGAAGCGCCGCTTCGGCAAGGAAGCGCTGATCCTGTGCTTTAACGGGAACGGCACCTTCTGGATGCCTTCCGGCAGCGAGATCATGCAGTTTTCCATCGACCTTTACGAGAATCCGGAAAAGCTGCACCAACAGGCCAGGGAAAAGTGCAAAGCCGCCATCGAGCTTGCCAAGCGGCAGGCGGACATGGGAGCGGACTTCATCTGCATCAACAGCGACTTCGGCTTTAACGACGGCCCCTTCATCAGCCCCGCCATGTTTGCCGAATTTGTCACGCCCTATCTTACGGAGATCGTGGGGGCCATTCACGACCTGGGCTTGAAGGCCATTCTCCATTCCGACGGCGACCTGCGGAAAATTCTGGACCAGCTGGTGGAAAGCGGCATCGACGGCTACCAGTCCATCGATCCTCAGGGCCATATGGATATCAAGGAGGTCAAGGCGCAGTACGGCGATAGGCTGATCCTGATGGGCAACGTAATGTCCTCCGCCCTGCAGGACGGCAGCCCAGAAGAGATTCGCCAGGCCGTGCGCTACGCCATGGAAAACGGCATGCCCGGCGGCAAGTACATCTTTTCCACCTCCAACTGCATTTTCGACGGCATGCCCCCCGAAAACTACCACATCATGCTGGATGAATATGAAAAGCTGGCTTACTACGCCTAAAGGCTCCTTCGCGCCTCGAAAACCTCAAAATCCCCCGGCAAAGGCCGGGGGATTTTCCTTCTTAAAAAGCTATGAAATCCAAAATACCGGCGCAAAGCCGGACCTCAGCTCCTGCTTGCCGCCTCCCGGAGGGCTTCCCGCAGAATGCGGTCCAGCTCCTCGCACACACTGGGGGACCGGACGGGCTCCATGTCCCGATACCCGGCCGTAGCCGCCTCCACAAACTCGTGGGCCTTGTCCAAAACGCTCTTCGAGCCCTTGGCGGTCCAATTGGCCCAGTCGTCCCGGTTGAAGAGGTCGGAAACCCAGTAGCTTTCCCGCAGGTACTCCACCGTGTGCTCTTCGCCCAGGAAGTTGCCGCCAATCCCCACCTCTTCGATCATGTCATAACCGATGTGCTCCTCGCTGACCTCAAAGCCGCTGACGATGTAATTGTAGTAGTCGATCCACTCGTTGTCGATGACCAGCTGCTCGTAACTGAAGCCCTGATCCGCCCCCACAATGCCCTGGCAGCCAATGCTGCACAGGCCACCCAGGCTGTTAAAGGCAGCGGTAATCCCCTTTTCCAGGCCGCCCTGGAAATCCGGAGTCAGGGCGTCTGTCAGGCCGGTATTGGTGCCGCCCTGAATGCCGTAGAATTTCCCCAGCTGGGAAACCGCCGCACCGAACAGCGCCTGATTGGGAGAACCAAAGGAGCACAGCGTGGAGCGGGGATCCACAGAGTGGCAGGAGGCCCCGAAGCCGGGGTACTCCCCGGTCATCATGTGCACCAGGAAGCTGCTTCCCAGCACCTCGGCCGTTTCGATGACCAGCGTGCCGGAAAGGGTGACCGGAGCTGTGGTGGAGCTCATGGCCATGGGGGCGATGGACAGGGAACCTCCGTTTTTCGCGAAAGCCAGGGCCATCTCCACCGTGTCCTGCTTGAAGCTCAAGGGACTGATGGACTCCAGCAGATAGCTGTCCCGCAGGCCCAAAAGCTTATTGATCTCGCTGATGTATTTGGCGCCGAAGGGCGTCAGGATATAGGTGCCCCCGGGCTTTGTGGAATACTTCTGGATATCTGTGACGCTCACCAGGTCGGCAACCTCATAGGGAACGTCGGAGGGCACCACCGCCGCACTGCACACGGGGATATTTTTCAGCTTTTCCACCAGCTTGATATTCTTCAGGTTGTCGTCCCGCAGGCCGTAACGGCGGGTCCCCGTCTTGTAGTCCACCAAGGAGACTTGGGTGGAGATCTGCCCCCGCAGCTTATGGGCTTTGTCCTCGGGCTTCGATTTGCTTTCGGCCCGCATGCCGTCAATGAACTGCTCCATGACGGCGGTGGGGAATTTGACCACCTTTTTTTCCAGGTCGATCTTACAGCCCAGGTCGGCGCACATGCCCAGCACCTCGTCGTTCGGCACCCGAAGGCCCACGCGGTCCAGGGTCTTCAGAGCCGCGTTGTGGATCAAAAGCAATTCTTCCCGGGACAACACTTCAATGGAGGTTTTGATCTGCTTCACAAAAGCCTTCCTTTCTGACGTAAAAATTGCAGGCTCCTCATGAGCCTGCAATCATTATACCGTCCTTTCGGCCCCAATGCAACGGAAAGATCAGAGGCCGCCAAAAGGAAAGCCCTCCTCTTAAAAAATCACGTTGACAATCAGCCCCGTCAGGAGCGAAAACAGCATGACAAAGGCAAGGTACAGCGCGAAGTTTTTCACTCCCAGCACGATTTTTACAGCGCCC
>CAZBDS010000181.1:0-1369 GCA_964490735.1 uncultured Acutalibacter sp.
TGGGAGGAATGGAATTCCAGGCGGCAAGCAGCGCGTCGCTTACGCATTCCTCCGCATCCGAGCAGTTCCCCAGCAGATTTTCGGCCAGCCGCTGCAGCCGAAACCCATACTTTTCATGTACTTCTCCCACTGCCTGCTGGGAACGGTCAAAAAACAGCCTGACGATTTCCCGGTCCTCCATCATAACTTCCCCCTTTCCTCTTCACTTTGAAAATACCCTTTTACGCCCTTTCCTTACAGCTTTTTCAAAAAATTTTTTCGGCGCGCCGGCGAAACGCCCAAAGCCCTTGACTTTTTTCTCCGTTCCTGTATCATAGAAAGGTATGATTTTTCAAAACGGAGGCGGGCCATGAAAGAACAGGGCGGCAGTCAAAACAGGAACCTCTGGGATCTGGCGGCGGCAGTGCTGGCGGTGCTGCTGCTTTTGGCTTTTGCCGTTTTCTGCTTTGCCTGGCTTTTCTTCGGCCTTACGGAAGCCGCCGGAGCCTGCTTTGCCTGCGGTGTGCTGCTTTTGCTGGGCCTCTTATTCCGTCTGCCGGCCCGCAGCCGTATGACAATGAAGCTTTGGCGCAGGCTTTTCACGGCGGGCCTTGCCGCAAACGGCCTGGCGGTGGCGGCCTTTGCTGCCGTCCTTGTCCTGCTGGCCGCCGCCCTGTAGCCCTCCGGAACCTCGGGTAAAACAAAAGCCCTATCGCCGAAAGGCGGTAAGGCTTTTTCTCGCTTGACATTTTGAGACTTCGTTTTTTCCCTCGGAAAAAGGGGAAAATCCGAATTTTTCCCACATGTAATTATTAACATACCACAAACGGAAATAAAAGTCTAGTCTTTTTTAAAATTTTTTGCTATAGTTAACGCAGCTTAAAAACCGGCTGCTTCGATTTTTAAGCGCGTTTACTGTATACTTGCCTTCCAAAAGCCACTACAAAACGAAAAGGAGGACGTGTGATGGACGCAGAACGCACAGAAACGGCCGGCGCGCCGGTTTTCCCCGAAGAGCTTTCTTATCTCGAGAGCCTGCGGGGAAAGATCGACGAGGAATTAAGGCTCGCCGAGGAATCCGTAGAGCGCATGGCCGAGGAGCAGAAAGAGCTGATCCGGTACACGGCGGAGAACCGGGGCGAGGGCGACGCCAAAGAGATGTTCCAGACCGAGCGGATCATGCGGGACAACGCCACGGCTGGAGCTTCTCTGATGCAGCACCGCGACAGGCTGCTGAAGACGAAGGCCTCCCCGTACTTTGCCCGCATCGACTTCCTGCCCCGGGACGGGGCGGAGGCCGCCCCCTATTACATCGGCCTGTACGCCTTTCGCCATCAGCGGCAGCTGTACGTCATCGACTGGCGTTCTCCCGTGGCCAGCATGTTCTACG
>CAZBDS010000181.1:1469-3751 GCA_964490735.1 uncultured Acutalibacter sp.
CAGCGGCAGCTGTACGTCATCGACTGGCGTTCTCCCGTGGCCAGCATGTTCTACGATTTCGAGCTGGGCCCCGCCGCCTACACCACTCCCGCCACCTTGGAGATTCCGGAAAAGCTGGTGGAGGGCGAGCTTGTTTTAAAGCGCCAGTTCAAGATCAAGGACGGCGTGCTGGAATTCGCTTTCGACAGCTCCCAGAACATTCAGGACGAGATCCTGCAGCAGGAGCTGGCCCACACCTCCGACGAGAAGATGAAATCCATCATCTCCACCATTCAGCAGGAGCAGAACGCCGTGATCCGCAACGAAAAGGCGAGTACCATGATCATTCAGGGCGTGGCGGGCTCGGGAAAAACCAGCATCGCCCTGCACCGGGTGGCCTTTCTGCTCTACCGCTTCCGGGAGACGATCCAGGCCCAGAATATCACCATCATTTCCCCCAACAAGGTCTTTGGCGATTACATTTCCGGCGTGCTGCCGGAGCTGGGCGAGGAACCCATCTTCGAGGCCGGTTTGGAGGATCTGGCACTGGTCCAGCTGGAGGAGGGGGTGGACTTTGTGGGCGACAAGAACCCCCTGGAAACGGAGGACCCCCAGTGGACCCAGCGGGTCCGGTTCAAGTCCACCGTGGAGTTCGTGCGGCTGATGGACGACTACATTGCCCGCCTTGCCGATATCGCCTTCGAGGCCCAGGACTATGTCTACGGCGATTTCTCCGTCCCGGCGGACTGGATCCGCCAGCGGGTAGACATCTATCAGCGCTTCCCCCTGATGAAGCGTTTGGAGCAGACGGCGGAGGACATTCACAGCCGCCTGGAAAACGAGTTCCTTCGGGAGGAGAAGCCGCCCAAGCTCTACCAGATCAACCAGGCCCTTAAAAAGATGCTGAAATTTAAAACCACCCTGGCCCTCTATAAGGAATTCTACCGCTCAATCGGTCAGCCAAAGCTGTATAAGCCCTTCCAAAAGGGCGTGCTGGAATGGAACGACGTGTATCCCTATCTGTATTTGCAGGCTTCCTTTACGGGCCTGCAGGAAAGCCAGCGCATCAAGCACCTGGTCATCGACGAAATGCAGGACTACAGCCCCATTCAGTACGCGGTTCTCAACCGGCTGTTCCAGTGCCCCAAAACCATTCTGGGGGACTTCGGCCAGTCCGTCAACCCCAACTGCCGCTACACCTTGGAGGAGCTTCACGGCCTGTATCCGGGCGCGGAGCTGGTACGGCTGGAAAAGAGCTACCGTTCTACCTGGGAGATCATCCACTTCGCGAAATCCATCGTACAGATGGACGATTTCGAGGCCGTGGAGCGCCACGGGGAGGCCCCCCGGCTGCTGGCCGCCAAAACCAGGGAAGAGGAGATCGGGCGGATCGCCGCCCTGGTGGAGGACTTCCACAAGGGCAGCTACGCGGGCCTTGGAATCATCACCCGCACCAACGAGGACGCCCGGGCCCTGTACGACTGGCTGAAGGAGCGGGGAAGCGACGTGGAGCTCATCACGCCGGAAAGCCAGAGCTTCCACAACGGGGCCACCGTCCTGTCCATTCAGATGTCCAAGGGCCTGGAATTTGACGAGGTCATCGTGCCCTTCGCGGACCAGCGCACCTACCGCACAGACTTTGACCGCAACCTGCTGTACGTGGCCTGCACCCGCGCCATGCACAAGCTGACCCTCACCTGCGCGGGGGAGCCCAGCGAATTGCTGAAAGACCTGATCGAAGTATGAAAAAAGGGGAGAGGCAAAAGCCTCTCCCTTCCTTTCTGTTCTATCGGATTTTCGCCCAGCCCAGGCTGCCGGTTTCCAGTACATATTGCCCTTCTTTCGCAAACAGCCCAAAGGGAACAGTGAATTCCAAAATCTGCTCCCCCGCCTCCAGGGGCAGGGCCTCCCGGGGGTCCTTCGCGTGGCCTTCGGCAAAGGCGGAGGGAGACACGGGGGTGTACACCCGGTACCAGGCGCTGTCCGCCTCCGAATAAAAGCAGATGGAAAAATTGTCCTGCCAAAGAGCTCCGCCGTCCTTCTGAAGCTCCACGAAGTACCGGTCTTTATCTTCCAGCAAGGTCTTGACCCACAGCACCTCTTTTCCTCCCCCTACGGGGCGCCGGTCCAAAAGTTCCAGGGAGCTTTTCTCAGAGAAGGTATAAGGGGTCTTCTGCCACATGGGAAACCCGCTTTCGGTGGGGAAGGGCTCTGGCATACAGGCGCAGATGAGCAGTATGGCGGCCAACAGCAGGCACAGGTCAACGCAGAGGAACAGGCGGAAGCTCTTTTTCGATTTCACG
>CAZBDS010000182.1:0-3746 GCA_964490735.1 uncultured Acutalibacter sp.
ATCCAAGGCCTCCATTTTGGTCCCCTCTCCCAACGTGGCGGAAAACCATCAGTATCACAACGCCATGGCCCTGGTAAACCGGGGCGCCGCCGAGATCCTGGAAGAAAATGACCTGAGCGGGAAAGCCCTGTGGAAAAAGGTGAAAAAGCTGCTGGACGACCCGGAGCGGCTCCGCTCTTTGGGAGAAAACGCCGGGAAAATGGAGATTTTGGACGCCAATGAACGCATTTACCGGGTGATCAAAAGCGCGGCCGCCAAAAGCGGACAGTAGGCGGGAAACACATTTTGCGCCGAACCTCATAGTATAAGGGTATGCTAACTGTGAGGTGGTGCGTATGATCATCATTGACGGCCCCGCGGAGCTGAGCGGGGAGATCGACGTTCAGGGAGCGAAAAACAGCACCCTTCCGCTGCTGGCGGCGGCGGTTTTGTGCAAGGGACAGACCGTGCTGCACAACTGCCCGGATCTGACCGACGTGGACACCGCCGTGCAGATCCTGGAGCATTTGGGCTGCCGGTGTTTTCGGGAGGGCTCGGACCTGATCGTGGAAAATGCCGTGACCGGCTGGGAGATCCCCCACGAGCTGATGCGGGGTATGCGCTCCTCCATTGTGTTTCTGGGGGCTATCCTTTCCCGCTGCGGCCAGGCGCGGCTGTGCTTCCCCGGCGGCTGTGAGCTGGGCCCCAGGCCCATCGACCTCCACCTCAACGCCCTGGAGAAGCTGGGGGTGGAGATCGACGAGACGGGAGGCTGCCTGAACTGCCGGGCGCCCCGGGGGATTGTGGGAAATTACGTTTCCCTGGCATTCCCCAGCGTGGGAGCTACCGAAAACGTGATGCTGGCGGCGGCCTGCGCCAAGGGGACCACCATCATCGCCAACGCCGCCCGGGAGCCGGAAATTGTGGATTTGGCCGCTTACCTGAACCGGTGCGGCGGCAGGATCTACGGCGCGGGGGAGGGCTGCGTGATCATTGACGGGGTGAAGGAGCTGTACGGCGCCGAGCACCGGGTGATGCCGGACCGGATCGTTTCCGCCACTTACATGGCGGCGGCGGCGGTCACCGGCGGCAACGTGACCCTTTGGGGCGTGGACAACAGCCACATTCTCCCCATGCTGGCCCCCTTTGAGGAATCCGGCTGTGCTGTGCGGCAGCTGGGAGGCGCTATAAACATTATGGCCCCCCGGCGCTTAAACGCGGTGAAACATATCAGGACCATGCCCTATCCGGGATTTCCCACCGACGCTCAGCCGGTGGTGATGAGTATGGCCGCTGTGGGCCGCGGTACCAGCATCTTTGTAGAAAACATATTCGAGAACCGATACAAACATGCCTTTGCCCTTCAGCGCCTGGGAGCAGATATCCGGGTGGAGGGCAAGGTGGCGGTGGTGGAAGGCGTGGACCATTTGACCGGCGCGCCGGTACAGGCGGAGGACCTTCGGGGCGGCGCGGCCCTGGTGGTGGCCGGGTTGGCGGCCCACGGCAGGACGGAAATTACCGGCACGGAATATATCCGCCGGGGATATGAGGACATCACGGGCTGCCTGGCGGAGCTGGGGGCCAGAATTCGGGAAGTCGATTGAAAAAACAGAAAGGAGGGGAGAGCATGGCCCGAGACAAACGAAACCAAACTATGTGGGAAGAGGGCTTTTTTGAAGATATCAGCTCCGATTCCCACCGCTCTCCCCAGCCTTTCGAAAAAGGGCCGGTTCAGAGGCCGGCGGAAGACCGAAGGGGCAGGCAGCCCCAGCGGCGCAGTGAGCGGGACGTGGAAAATGGACGGGAGAGCCGCCCAGCACGGCGAAGGCCCCAGCAGTGGGAGATCCCCCAGTGGGACGTCCCGCCGCCGGAACGGGTCAGGGGGACAAGCCGTTCCAGAACCTCCGGGGGAGAACGGCCGAAAGGGCCCGGCCCCGAGCGGCGGCCCCAGGCCTCCGGGCCCCGGAAAAAGAGGCGTCCCAAAAAGCCGCTGAGCAACGGCGCCCGCCGGCTTATGGTGGCCTTTACAGTGCTGATTATGGCGGCGGTGACAGTGCTGCTGGCCGTTTTTCTGCTGTTTAAGGTGTCGGAGATCCAGATCACCGGCGACCTGGCTGACGGGTACCAGGAAGCGGACGTGCTGGAAATCTGTGGCTACAAGGTGGGGGACAACCTGTTTTTCCTGAGCACCAAGGACAAGGAGCGAAAGCTGAAGGAACAGATGCCCTATATCGAGGACGCGCAGATTATCCGCCACCCGCCCGGCACTTTGGAGATCCGGCTGATCCGGGCGGAGGTGGCCTCCTGTGTGTCCTATGGAGGAGAGTGGCTCTACACCAGCGCCGGGGGAAAGATCCTGGAAAAGCAGAAAAGCCCCCAGAACGGCGTGATCCAGGTGTTCGGCCTGGAGCTGCCGGAGGCCGTGGTGGGCCGGGAAATCTGGGTGGACGAGCCCACTGAGGAGCTGCCGGAGGTGAGTTCCGGCAGCGAAAACAGCCGGGAAGCCAGAAAGGCAGAGGAGATTCGGGAAGCGCTGAACGCTCACAACGCCTGCGTGGCCTACCGGGCCGTGCTGAAGCGGCTTGTGGAGCTGGAAGCCACCGGGGACTTTACCCTGCTGGACCTCAGCAATCTGTCCAATATCCGGCTGATCTATCAGGACCGGGTGGAATTCCTGCTGGGAAATGCGATGGAACTGGAATACAAGATTGGACTGGGGCTTACTTCCGTGGAAAAATGGGAACAGGAGCAGTCCGGCGTAAAGGCCCGGGGTGTGATGAACCTGGCCACTGCCGCTGAGACCAAGCGTGCCTATTTCACCGAAGGAGAGATCGGTGGGCCTCCCACAGCCCAAGAGCCCGGCGGGCAAGTGAGCTCCCAGCCGGAAGGGGACACGTCCTCTGATAGTCAAAGCGGCGGCGAACCCTCCTCTTCGCCTTCCGGAAACGATGGCTATCGGGACGAGGGGATTCCGGATTCTCCCTTTACCGGCGGCAGCACAGGAAGCGATGACGGTGATACCGGCGGTGATGACGGCGCCGGAGATACCGGGTACAGCGATGACACCGGGGACACCGGCGACACCGGATATGACGGCGGCGATGACTGGGCCCAGGACGGCTGGACCGGGGACGAATGACCTGTCGGAGTGAAAAGGCAGGGGAAAAACCGCACAAAAGGGAGAAATATTCAATTTAGAGCCCATTTTTTCAAGAAATTTCTTGAAATTCTCCCGTAAAAGTGATAGATTATAGATTAGATATAGCCTGTCCGCGGGAAAAAGCTGCGGACTGCGGTTTGGGGGCCTGTAGATCTTTCGGACCGCACTTAAAATGAAAGCTTCTGGTTATGTGGAAATAGATGGTTTCGGCCGGAAGAGTCAAGGAGGAAAAGAGACATGCCTTTTGAAGTTGACAATCTGCTCGACGAAACTCCCCAGACTATTAAAGTGGTAGGCGTAGGCGGCGGCGGCGGAAACGCCGTGAACCGCATTGCCAGCGCGGGAGTGCGCAGTGTAGAACTGGTGTGCATGAATACGGACAAGCAGGCCCTTCAGCGCTCCCAGGCATCGGTAAAGGTGCAGCTGGGCGAGAAGCTGACCCAGGGCCGGGGCGCGGGCTCCAAGCCGGAGATCGGCGAAAAAGCCGCCGACGAAAGCCGCGACCTGATCGCCAGCACCTTGAAGGATGCCGATATGGTGTTCATCACTGCGGGCATGGGCGGCGGCACCGGCACCGGCGCGGCTCCCAAGGTGGCGCAGATCGCCA
>CAZBDS010000183.1:0-3706 GCA_964490735.1 uncultured Acutalibacter sp.
GCAGGCCAAGGTAAAGCTCTGCCTGCTCACCCGGCAGCCCTGCAATTTTCTCATTCTGGACGAGCCCACCAACCACCTGGACGAAAACGCCAAGTCCGCTTTGCAGCAGGCCCTGGCAGAATTTCCCGGCACCGTGCTGCTGGTCTCCCACGAAGAGGCCTTTTACCGGGACTGGATCCATCAAGTCATTTCGCTGGAGCAAAGGTAATTGCATTGTCAAAGGAGGTGCGCCATGAAATCGAATCCATTGCAAAATCGCCGGTTCCGGCTTGCTGCAGCGGGAGTTCTGCTCCTGGCGGCGGGAGCCCTGGTTCTTTACGCCCTGGCGGCCTCCGCTCCGGGAGAAAGCCTCTCCACCTTTGCCATGGGCTCTTACGTGCAGCAGACCGTCTACGGCCGCAATGCGGAAGAGGCGGCCGCCAAAGCCGCCCAAAACGTGACGGCCCTGGAAAACCTGATCTCCTGGCGAGTAGAGGGCAGCGACATCGACCGGCTGAACAAAAGCGGCCCCGAGGGCGTAACCCTCTCCCCTCAGGCTTGGCAGATTTTAAAGGCCTGCGACGCCGTCAGCCGGAACAGCCACGGGGCCTTTGACCCCACCATCGGGCCGGTCAGCCGCCTGTGGAATTTTGACGCCGATCCCCAAGTGCCCGAGGAAAGCCAGCTGGCCGGCGCCCTCGCCCAGGTGGATTACCACGCCCTCTCCCTGCCCACGGAATATGAAGCCGTCCTGGCAGTGGGAAAAAGCCTGGACCTGGGAGCCGTGGGCAAGGGCACCGCCTGCGATGAGATCCTGCGTACCTGGGAGGAGCTGGGCGTCAGCCGGGGCGTGGCCGCGGTGGGCGGCAGCGTGGGCCTGTACGGCCAAAAGCCCTGGGGGAAGCCCTGGACCGTGGCCGTCCGGGATCCCGCCGGTTCCGGCGCCCTGGGGGAGCTTTCCCTGCAAGCCGGGTGCGTTTCCACCTCCGGCAGCTATGAAAAAACTTTTACCGAAAACGGCCGGTCCTATCACCACCTGCTGGATCCCAAAACGGGCTTCCCGGCAGAAAGCGGCCTTGTGTCCGTCACCGTGTGGCGGGCCGCCCGGGACGGCCTGGACGGCACCTATACCGACGCCCTTGCCACCGCCTGCTTCGTGCTGGGCGTTGACGAGAGCCTGCCCCTGCTGGAGCTTTTCGGGGCCGGGGCGGTGTTCGTCACCGAAGACGGCGGCGTAGCCGTCACCGAAGCACTGGAAAGCGCCTTTACCCTTACCGCTGCGGGCTATACCCGGGAGGTCCTGCCATGAAGGAACGAAAGCTGTTCTCCCGCCGGGAGCTGCCTTTGCTGGCGGTCCTTCTGCTGCTGTGCGCCCTGGGCTTTTGGCTGCTCTCCCGGCAGCCTGTGGGCACAGTGGCTGTAGTGGAGCAAAACGGGGAAGAGATTTTGCGGCAGCCCCTTGTTCAGCTGGACGCCCCCCTGGAGCTGCCCCTGGAGGGAGAAAACCACATCTCCCTCACCCTGGTGCTTTCCTCCTCTGGCGCGGAGATTGCCGCTTCCACCTGCCCCGATCAGGTCTGCGTCCGCACGGGGAAGCTCACAAAAGCCGGGGAAAGCGCCCTGTGCCTCCCTGCCGGGGTCAGCCTGCGCCTGGAAGGGACAGAGGGGCCCGACGCGGAAACCTATTGAGGAAGGAGGCCGCAACCATGAAAAAGCAGTCCGGAAAAATTGCCCTGACCGGCCTTTTGGGAGCCCTGGCCCTGGCCCTTTCCTTTTTGGAGGGCCTGCTCCCGCCCCTGCCTATGACTCCGCCGGGATTTAAACTGGGGCTTTCCAACCTGGTCACCATGTATGCCGCCGGCAGCCTGGGCCTGCCCACCGCCCTGTTTCTCGCCCTGCTGAAGGGAGGCTTTGCCTTTCTGGGCCGGGGCGTTACCCCGGGGCTGATGAGCCTTTCCGGAGGCCTGCTCAGCACAGTGTGCATGTGGGTCTTGTGGAAGAAGACCCGGGCTTCCCTGATCCTGGTGGCGGTGGGCGGGGCCTTGTGCCACAACGCCGCCCAGCTGGCCGTGGCCTACCTGATCACCTCCACCCCCGTGGTTTTTTACATTCCCGCCCTGGCCTTGTTCAGCCTTTTATCCGGGGTCCTGACCGGCACGGTGCTGAAACTTGCCCTGCCGCCTCTGGAAAAAATTGAAAAGCACTTACAGTGAAACGGGAGGAGCTACTCGCTCCTCCCGTTTCAGGTTCAACTCTATGGATACCCGCATACGCCCTCCGGCGTACTTTTATAATACCCTGAAAGGATTCCTGCCGCAACCCTCAAAATTTGGCAGGGCACTTTTGCAAACGCGCCCGGAAGCCCGGCAACCGGGCTCCCGGGCGGGCGGCGGAGCCGCCCGGTTCAAAAGGCGTCCCTGCCCTTTTGAACCGCGTTTGCCGGCTGGTGCTCGGTCATGTTCGGCCAGTAGCGCATGGGCATGTGACTGCGCCGCAGCTTGTGGTTGATCCGCCCCTCCACGGCAATGGTCTGGTAGAATTTCCGCCACAGGGCCCGGTAGGCCTCTTCCTCCTCGTCCGGCGGGGGCAGCTCGATGCTGTCGGCCTGGAAAAATTCCCGCTTCCCCCCAGGCTGGTACAGGAACCCCAGTCCCCGGTTCTTGTCGTAGATCACCAGGTTCTCCCCGGAAAACCGGTCGCAGAAATGGGGGACGATGATGGGCAGCACATTGTTATTGGGGGTGATCTCCGCCACCAAAAAGCCGCCCATGTCCGAAAAGCGCAGGAATTCCACATGGTAATGGGCCTCATTTTTCAAGTATAGCAGCGCCCGGTTCAGCTGGTGGACGTCCTCATTGGTGGAAAGCTCTGTCACCCGGGCGCCGTATTTGTACCCCAGCAGCAAAAAGCGGATCATTTTCAGTTCCTTTTCCTCCGCGCAGGTGAGAAAGGCATTGCGCAGCATTTCATAGGCCAGGGGGGAGATTTTTTCCGGAATGGAACGCTCCACCCGCTGGGCCAGCACAAGGTCGGTCTCCACCGCCTTTACTGGAAACAGGGTGGCCTGGGGGTCGTCCAGGCACTGGACGGCCTGGGGCAGGCTCTTGTCTCGAAAGCATTCGGCGGCGCAGCACAGCAGCCCCTGGAAGCTGCCGTCATACCGGTAGACATAATTTTCTTTTAGATTTGGCCTGTCAAGCATTTCTGCGCGTCCTCTCTGGTGGGAATCAACGCCGGCCGCAATTCTCTCGGGTCCGGCAGCCCGGCCCTTTCTGCCGGGGAAAACAGGGAAAGCTGCTCCGGCGGGGCGCTGTCCCGGGCGGCGAAACCCCGCTCGCTGACCGCCCCGGCGATCACCGCCGGATTGTCCATGGGCAGGGGGGAAATATTTTTCCCGTTGCACACCAGGAAATACCGGGCCCGTTTCAGCACCACGCCCAGCTTTTTCAGGGCTTCAAAGTCCAATGTGGCCTGCCGCCTGGCAGCGCGGATCCGCATGGCGCTCTTTACGCCGATCCCCGGCACCCGCAGCAGCATTTCATAGGGGGCCCGGTTCACCTCCACCGGGAAAAACTCCATGTGATTCACGGCCCAGTTGCACTTGGGGTCCAGCAGGGGGTTGAAATCCGGGTGCTCGTCGTCCAGGATCTCCCCGGCCGTAAAGCCATAAAAACGCAGCAGCCAGTCCGCCTGATAGAGCCGGTGCTCCCGCAGCAGGGGCACCGGG
>CAZBDS010000184.1:0-3679 GCA_964490735.1 uncultured Acutalibacter sp.
CAGAGAAATGCCGGGGGCTGGCGGAACAACTATTTTCTCAAGGCTTTCTTTTTAGGGCTGGGGCTGGCTGTCGCCGTCTTTCTGCCCTTTCTCATTGTGGACGGGGGCCGGTTCCTGTTTTATGGGGATTTCAACGTCCAGCAGGTGCCCTTCTACCGGCTGGCCCACGACGCTGTCCGGGCCGGGGAAATCGGCTGGAACTACAAGACGGACCTGGGCGCCAACTTTATCGGCTCCTATTCCTTCTACCTGCTGGGCAGCCCTTTCTTCTGGCTGACCCTTCCCTTCCCCTCCGAATGGCTCCAGTACCTGATGGGCCCCCTGCTCATTCTGAAATTTGCCTGCGCCTCCCTGACGGGCTATGTCTATATCCACCGGTACACCAAGTCAAACGACACGGCGCTGATTGCTTCGGTGCTGTACGCCTTTTCCGGCTTTTCGGTCTACAATATCTTCTTCAACCACTTCCACGAGGCCATCGTGCTCTTTCCCCTGCTGCTGGCAGCCCTGGACGAGTACATGGCCACCCGGCGCCGGGGCCTCTTCGCCCTGGCGGTATTCGCCTGCTGCTTTGTAAACTACTACTTCTTCGTGGGGCAGGTCACCTTTACGCTGATCTACTTTGTCCTGCGGCTGATCTGCGGCAGCTGGAAGATCTCTTTACGGGACTTTCTTCTGTTGGCGCTGGAAGCCGTGCTGGGGCTGGGGCTCTCCTGCGTGCTGCTGGTGCCTTCGGTGCTGGCAGTGGTGCAGAACAGCCGCACCCAGAACCTGGTAAACGGCTGGAACGCTGTGCTGTACAGCCGGAACCAGCGGTATCTCCATATCCTCGAATGCTTTTTCTTCCCGCCGGACCTTCCCGCCCGGCCCAATTTCACGCCGGATTCCGAATCCAAATGGGCCTCGCTGGGAGCCTGGCTGCCCCTGTTCAGCATGACCGGCGTCATCGGCTGGCTTCAGCTGCGGCGGAAACACTGGCTGAAGAAAATGCTGTGGATCCTGTTTGTCATGGCTCTGGTGCCCTTCCTCAACTCTTCCTTCCAGATGTTCAACAGCAGCTATTACGCCCGGTGGTATTACATGCTCACCCTGATGATGGCCCTTGCCACGGTGATGGCGCTGGAAAACGAAAAAACCGACTGGAAGCGCTCCATCACCTGGACCGCGGTCATCACCATGGCCATCGCGGCGGTGGTGGGCTTTATGCCCTCCAAAGAGACCGTGGACGACGAGGTCATCTGGTCCATGGGCCTGGAGGTCTACCCCACCCGGTTCTGGACCTATGTGGCCATCGCCATGATCTCCCTGGCGGCGCTGATCTATGTGTTCACCTTCTGCCGGCAGAACCGGAAGCGCTTTTACCGGGGCGTTCAGGTGGGCATGTCCCTGATTGCCGTTTTCTACTCCATCTACTTCATCTCCTTGGGCAAGACCCAGTCGGAGTACCCCAGCCTTCACCTGATCCCCTATGCCTTAAACGGCGGCAAAGACATCGATCTGCCGGATCTGCAGGAATGCCGGTCCGATTTCTACGAATCTCTGGACAATTCCGCCATGTACTGGCAGATCCCCTCCATTCAGGCTTTTCACAGCATTGTGCCGGGTTCGGTGATGGAATTCTACGAATCCATCGGCGTCAAGCGGGACGTAGCTTCCCGGCCAGATTCCAAGCATTATGCCCTGCGGGGGCTCACCTCCGTCCACTGGCTTTTTGACGACGACCACGATTCCTCCTATTTCGCCGGGGAGGATTCCTCCGATCCCTGTATGCCGGGCTGGGATTATTACGGCAACGCCAACGGCTTCGACATCTGGGAAAACCGGTACTATATCCCCATGGGCTTCTCCTACGACTATTACCTGACCCGCAGCGAGTATGACAGCCTCAGCGAATCCAGCCGGGAGGCCGCCATGCTCCGGGCCGTGGTGCTGGAGGACCAGGACGTGGAGCGGTACGCCCGCCTGTTGAAGCCCCTGCCGGAGGACGACCGATTCTTTTCCGAACAGAGCTACATGAAAGACTGCGAGGACCGGGCGGCCACCGCCTGCGACAGCTTTTCCTACACCTCCTCCGGCTTCATCGCCGAGCTGAATTCCAACCGGGAGGAGCTGCTGTTCTTCAGCGTGCCCTGGGAACCCGGCTGGAGCGCCGAGGTAAACGGCGAACCTGCGGAGATCACCCGGGTCAACGTGGGCTTTATGGCCGTAACGGTGCCCACGGGCGAAAAAGTGGTGGTAGAGTTCACCTACCATACTCCCGGTCTGGTCACCGGTATCGTCATCACCGTCCTGGCGCTGATTCTGCTGATCGTCTACCTGACCCTTGCCCGGCGGCTGAAAGCCTCCGGATCTCAAGCCGGCAAGGTCCGCGGGCTGCTGCGTGCCGGCCGGTTCTCCGACTACACTCGAAACAAAAAGATCTCTTTCCTGCGTCCGGGAGCCCTGCGGCCTCAGTATTCCCGGGCGGCGGCGGTACCGGAGGACAAGCCCCCGGCGCTCCCGCCCGAAGAGAAAGCCGAAGAAGCCCCTGAAGCGCCCGCCCCAGGGCCCGTTTCGGAAGAATCTGCCGGGGAAGATGAACCCGGACAAAGAGAGGATGACGCCTGATGAATCCCACGGTTTATTTTGTAATTCCCTGCTACAACGAAGAAGAAGTGCTGCCGGAAACCGTCCGGCGGCTTACGGAAAAACTGAACGTCATGGAGGGCCAAGGCCTGGCCAATGAAAAGAGCCGCATGCTGCTGGTGGACGACGGCAGCAAGGATAAGACCTGGCAGCTGATCTCTCAGCTGCACGGGGAAAACCCCCGGGTGGAAGGCGTAAAGCTCAGCCACAACCGGGGCCACCAGAACGCTCTGCTCTGCGGGCTGATGACCGCCGTGGAGCGCTGCGACTGCGCCATCAGCCTGGACGCGGACCTGCAGGACGACACGGACGTGCTGGACCAGTTTGTCCAAAAGTATCTGGAGGGCTGCGACGTGGTGTACGGCGTGCGGAACAAGCGGGAAACCGACACCTGGTTCAAGCGCACCACCGCCGAGGGCTACTATAAGGTGTTGAAGGTTCTGGGTGTGGATATCGTATTCAACCACGCGGATTACCGTCTGATGAGCCGCCGGGCGCTGGAAGCCCTCTCTGAGTATAAAGAGGTAAATCTGTTCCTGCGGGGAATCGTGCCGCTGATCGGATACCGCAGCGATTATGTGTACTATGACCGGCACGAGCGCTTTGCCGGGGAATCTAAATATCCCCTGAAAAAGATGATTGCCCTGGCGCTGGACGGCATTACCAGCTTCAGCGTAAAGCCCTTGAAGCTCATTTCCAACCTGGGCATTTTGATTTCCGTCTTAAGTGTGTTCGGCCTGCTGTACGCCCTGATCTCCTATTTCGCCGGCTGGGCGGTTTCCGGCTGGACAGCCATCGTCTGTTCCATCTGGCTTTTGGGCGGCCTGCAAATGCTTTGCCTGGGCGTGGTGGGGACCTATATTGGAAAGATATACAGCGAGGTGAAGGCCCGGCCCAGATACCGGGCGGAGGAGAAGCTTCTGCAGGGGGAAAACGAAAGCGCCCCGAAAACGGATTGACAAAAAGCAATTATTTTCATATAGGAAAGCCCCCGGCAGTGCCGGGGGCTTCCCTTGGCTGTAGGCTGGTGCTGAAACCGCACCTCAGAAGCCTG
>CAZBDS010000185.1:0-3678 GCA_964490735.1 uncultured Acutalibacter sp.
CAGGAATTGAAGGACCGGCATATCCGCCGGCTGCAGGAAGGCCGCTGCACCATCGAGCTGGGCTTTATCCTCTCCGACCTGCTCACCAACTACTCCCGTGTATCCGACCACTGCTCCAACGTGGCGGTAACGGTGATCCAGATCAAGGAATCCGTCTTCGACACCCACGGCTACTTAAACGAAGTGAAGACCGGCGGCGGCGAGGCCTTTACCAGCGCTTTCAATACATACAAAGAGACCTATGTGCTGCCCCCTTCGCCCACCCCCGTGCCGGAGCCCGCCGACGGCCAGCAGTCCCTGTTTGAAGCCACCTGACAGAAAAATGAAAGCAGCGCCCGCCGAACCGCCGGCAGGCGCTGTTCTTTTTTTGCGCGGCTTTACCGGCGCGCGTTCATTCCAGCTCGAAGTCGCAGGGCAGCAGCAGTTCCAGATCCCGCTGGTCCTCGGGGGCCCGCACGTTCCGGCGGGAGCAGTTCAGCACCGCTTCCTCCACCTTGTTCCGGGCCATGCGGCCGTTGCCGCCGGTACGGGGATCGTCCCTCTGCCGCTTCGCGTAATAGGCCAGCAGGGGCTCCTCGCAGTCGGGGTCCAGCCGGTAGCCTTTGCCCTTTACGATGCTCTTCGTAATGGCAAGCAGTTCTCCGGCGGTGTAGTCCGCGAACTCGATGATATTGGGGAACCGGGACCGCAGCCCGGAATTGGCCTCCAAAAATTCTTCCATCTCCCGGGAGTACCCCGCCAGGATCACCACCAGGCTGTCCCGGTGGTCCTCCATGCCCTTCACCAGGGTGTCAATGGCCTCCAGGCCAAAGCTGTCGTCCCGGCCCCGGTAGAGGGAGTAGGCCTCGTCGATGAACAGCACGCCGCCCAGGGCGGACTGGATCGCTTTGTTGGTCAGAGGCGCGGTGTGGCCCACATACCGGCCCACCAGATCCGCCCTGGTCACTTCGATCAGCTGGCCGCCGGCCAGTACGCCGATAGCCTTTAAGTACCGGGAAACGATCCGGGCCACCGTGGTCTTGCCCGTGCCGGGATTGCCCGTAAAGATCATATGCATGGAAGGGGATTCCGCTTTCAGTCCCTTTTCCCGGCGCAGCTGCTGGATCTTGAAATTGTCCTCCAGTGACAAGATATACTCCTTTACAGTATCCAGCCCCACGATCTCCGCCAGTTCCTGCTTTACGGCCTCCACCGCGGCCTCCTGGGCGGCGGCTCCCCGGCTCTCCTTGGCCTTCAGGACCGCCTCCTTCTCCCCGGACCGGCAGCGGGCCTGTAAAATGCCGTCTTCGCCCAGCACCGTGCCCTGGGCTTCGTCAATCCCCTGCCGCAACTTCCATTCGCTGAGGGCCCGGTAAAGCCGGGACGTCTCCTCCCGCAGAGAGCCCGCCCCCATTCCGGGATCGAAAGCCCCGGCCAGCGTCTCCGCGGCGGAAGGCTCGCTGGTCAGATGGAAGTTCAGCTGCTTTTCGGCAAGTTTACATAACTCTTCAAGACTCCGCTCCCCAATGGCCCGCAGGGCCTCCGGTGAAAATTCCTTGGTTTCGCAGAGGTCGTCCATGGCCGACAAAAAGGGCATGCCGAAAGCGTCCGCCAGCTTGGCCTCGTCCTTGTCCGTCAGCAAAAACAGATATTTCCCCGCAGCGGACAGGCTGGAAACCGCTCCTGCCACCAGAGCCGTACCGATGTCCACCAGCATGCCCTTCTGCTCGGCGTACCGGCCGGGCAGGGAGACTTTCCCCTCCCGGAACAGCTCTGCCACCAAAGGCAGCACCGAGGCATGGCACTTTTCAAACCGCTCAAAAACCAGGCCGCTGGCGCCGCTTTTCAGGGCGGCGTACAGGTCTTGGATCAACAGCTTTTCCGAGCCGGGCTCCCCGTAGGCTCCCAGATCCAATATAACCAGCTTGGGGCTCTTTAACACGCCCCGCCGGCCCAGCTCCGCTGCCAGGACGTTCAGAGCGCTGTGGCGTCCGGTGCCGGCCCTGCCTTGGATCAGCACCCGGCCAAAGGGCGCTTCCGCACTGCTGCCGGCCACAAAGGGCCGTTTCAGGGCAATGGTCAGGGCCGAAAGGAATTCGTCCTGCCCCAGCACCTGCCGGGCCGCTTCCTCCCGGGCCCCTTCAAAGGCGGCCTCTAAGTCCCGGGGGCTGCCGCCGTTTCCGGCGGGCCCTTCCTGTACGCCGTCTTTTTGCAAACGCTGTTCCAGCTCGGCCAGGTCGGCCTGGGTCTCGGCGGTGAGCTCCTCAATGCTTTTCTGCAAAGACGCGGTGGTTTTGGCGTTGATCTGCCGCATGGCCTCCATGGCCTTTTGGGCCTCCGGGCCGGAGGTGCCCGGCTCCAGTGTCAGCTGGGGCACGCCGGAGTCCTCCCCCGTCTTCTTCGGCCCGGTGCGGAGCTTCCCGCTGCGGAACATAGACTCCAGCAGGGAATCGATATCGTTTTTCATAAATTTTCTCCTTCTTGCCCGGGGGCAAGGTCTTCCAAAATAGCCCGCAGGTCCTCTGTCTCAATCTGCCCCGGTGCGGAAGCGGACTGTCCCGCCCCAAAGGTCAGGCACGAGCCGAACACCCCGCCGCTCACCCGGGTGATCTTCCCCAGCTCTCCCATGGACATGGTGATCACCGGGCCGATCTTTTCCGCTGCCCGCAGGGTGGCAGACAGCAGGGCCAGCACGTCCCCGGGGGTGTGGGGCGTCACCGCCAGCTTGGGCAGGTCCGCCCCCAGCTCTTTCATGGCCAGCAGCCGGTGGAACATTTCGTCTTCCGCCGGCGTTTTTTCAAAATCATGCTGCGAGACCACCACGCCGATCCCCTGGGATCTGGCCAGCGCCGCCAGCCGCCGGACCCTGTCCTCTCCCTGAGAGAACTCGATATCCAAAAGCTGAAAGCCTCCCAGCTCCAGCAAACCCGTCAAGGTTTCCTCGTATTCTTCGGGGCTCAGCCTGGCGCCGCCCCCTTCCCGCTCCGTGCGCACCGTGCACAGCAGGGGCTTTTCTCCCAGGCCCTCTTTCAGGGCGGCAAGGGCGTCTGAAAATCCCCCGAAAAAGCTGTCCGCCCGCCACTCGTACAGATCGGCGGGCAGATCCGCCACGGCCCGTATTTCGCTGAGCAGGGCGGGCATGCCGCTGCCGGTAAGGGGCACGCAGATCTTGGGAAGACCCTGGCCGAACCGCAGTCCGGCGATCTCGATGGTGTTCAAAAAAGCAGCTCCCCTTCCAAATTGCAACTCGCTTTCCCATTTTGCATTTAGTATACCCGTCCCCGGGGGAAAAGTCAATTTCTCTTGCGGGACAAGGCTCTAAATGTTATAATCACTACAAAAGCCGTATTTCTTTATCTTTCCCGCAAAAAGGTGATCTCATCATGCTGAAAAGCCAGGAAACCCGAAAGCTTGCCCCAGAGATGGACCCGCTCCGCATGGGCATGGGCTGGGCCATCGAAGACCTGAGTAAACCCCAGATCCTCATCGAAAGCACCTATGGGCAAAGCCACCCGGGCAGCGCCCACCTGCTGGAGCTTTCCCGGCTGGCCGCGGCGGGAGCCGACAGCGCCGGGGGAAAATCTGCCCAGTACTTTGCCACCGATATCTGCGACGGCATGGCCCAGGGCCACGACGGGATCAACTATTCCCTGGCCTCCCGGGACGTCATTGCCGGATTGATCGAGATCCATGCCAACG
>CAZBDS010000186.1:0-3611 GCA_964490735.1 uncultured Acutalibacter sp.
GATCAGCGGCACACCGTGCTTATGGGCCAGGGCGGCAAAGCGCTCGATGTCCAGCACGGAAAGGGCCGGGTTGGCGATGGTCTCGCCGAAAACCGCCTTGGTGTTGGGCTTAAAGGCCCGGTCGATCTCCTCGTCGGACCAGTTCTTGTCGATGAAGATGCACTCGATCCCCAGCTTTTTCAAGGTGAAGGCGAACAGGTTCACCGTGCCGCCGTAGACCTCGCCGGTACTGAGAATGCTGTCCCCCGCCTTACAGATGTTCAGCACGGACAGCAGGGTGGCCGCCTGGCCGGAGGTGGTGCACATGGCGCCCACACCTCCCTCGAGCGCGGCGATTTTCTCCTCCACCGCCATGACGGTGGGGTTGGCGAAACGGGAATAGATGAGGGACTTGGTGGGATCGTCAAAGACGGCGGCCACCTCCTCGGTGTTGTCGTACACATAGGTAGTGCTCTGCACAATGGGCACCACCCGGGGCTCCGCGTTTTTGGGCTCGTACCCCGCGTGAAGGCACAGGGTTTCCGGCTTCAGATTTGTCAGTTCCATAGTGATTCTTTCCTTTCCGATAATGTAGTAATCAACGACAGCTTTGGCAGGCGCGGCCCCTAGATGCCGAAAATACTTTTCAGCCAATTGGCGAGGGCGTCGGCGCCGAATACCGTCAGCATCACCAGCACCAGAAACGCGATGACGGATACAGTCTGAACCAGAATCCGCTTTTTCCGAGGCATGTCCTCAAATTCCTCTTCCGGGCTTTCCTGTTCCTGCTTCATAGCGGCCTTAACTCCTGCCGAAGCGGCCCTAGCGGTTTCCAGGTCGGCAAAGCGCACATAGAGATTCTTGTCCGTGGGCATTACCTCGCTGTCGTACAAATACGAGACCCGGCCCTGGCCGAAGGGCTCCTCCTCGAAGGGAATACCGGCTGTCTCAAACTGTTCTGTAAGCCGTTTAGCCGTATATTGGTCCGCTCGCTGGAGCAGCACCATGTCGTCGGGACCGATAGCCCGGAGCTTCTGGTTTTGGCAATTGGGGCACTTGGCCGCGGAATCCTCAGCGGCAAAGTGGCATTTTTCGCAGTACTGCATAGTGCTCTTCCCTTCTTTTCTTCCTATAGTACCTCAAAAAGCCCGGTCTGTAAAGAACCTTTGGAGCATGGACGCCGCCTCGGCCCGGGTAGCTGCTCCCAGGGGATCTAAAGTTCCGCCACCCTTCCCGTGCAGGATTCCCTGCTCTACTGCCCAGCTAAGGGCCGGAACGGCGTATTCGCTGATCTTTGCGGCGTCCCCAAATTCAGAAAGCGTTTCGGGATCGGAGCTCTCGGGGGACCCGGCGTACCGGTGCAGGATCACCGCCAGCTCTTCCCGGGCCACCGGCCTGTCCGGCTTGAACAGTCCGGAAGCGTAGCCGGTGACCACACCGTTTGTACAAGCCCAGTTCACGGCGTTCAAATACCAGGCGTCCTCTTTCACGTCGGAAAAGCCGCCGCTTTCCGAAACGTCGGGGCAGCCCTCCCGGTTGTAGAGGATCTGGACCAGCTGGGCCCGGGTAAGCACGCTGTTGGGGCAGAACCGCCCTTCGCCGCACCCGGCCATCAGTCCGTTTTCCGAGACATACCGGACCGCTTCCTCATACCATCTCCCTGCCGTCACGTCGGCAAAGAAAGAACCGGTTGCAGGGTCGTTTACCTTCCACACGGCATACAGGGTAGCGCTTTTCCGAAGGCCCACCTTATCTCCCGCCTGCCAGCGGGCTTCCCCGTCGGGAGACTGGCTCCACCCGGCAAAGGTGCAGCCCTCCCGGGAAAGGGAAACCTTGGGAACCGTAAAGCTCTTCTTCCACAGCAGGTCCGTTTTGGTTTGCGGGGAAACCTGATCGTCCGTCCCGGTGGAGAAGGAAAGGGTCAAAGCCGTTTCCTTCCCGGTATAGCGGCAGATATAGGCCTGCCGGTTGTTGTAGTATTGTCTGACGATGGATTCCGCTACAGGACTTTTGGCGATCCTGCACCCGATCATGCCCACCGTGTAGTTGTTGCAGTCAAACAATGTGACGGAACCGCCGGATACGGAATACACCACGGCGGCGTGCATATCGTCCCAGTCCAGATACCAGCGGACCATATCCCCGGGCTTCAGGCCGGGATAAGCGCTGCAAGACCGGTCGTAGTAGGTCCAGCCGTCGTCCCGCTTTCCGCCCGGACCGGAAAAGGTGGCAGACTGCGCGTACTTGGGGTAGGAATTATACAGGAGATAGCACATGTATTTTGCGAAGCCGAAGCACTGCACATAGCCTCCAAAGGTGTTGGAACGGCACGCTCCGCCCCCGTGGAAGCAAACCCTGTCCGTCACGCTTTTCGCGTATTCTTCCTGCTCCGCGTAACGCCTTAGGGTCTCTTCTCCCTGCCCGGCGTTCCAGCAGGGCGTCTCCACCGTCTGAACAGCCTTATAATACTCGTCGATCCGCCTTTGTACATCGGCCCCGGAAGTACCGGCCCCAAAAGCCGGCAATGGTAAAAGCAGCAGAGAACACGCCAACAGTAAACTGATAGCCCGCCTTTTCATCTCACCCATTCACCCTTTTTGCATTTTCCATTATTTTACAACATATTCGGAAAAATGCAAACCGAAATTTCAGGCCGTAAAGCTTTCCTATCCCCTTTTCACAAACGACAAATAAGGTGTGCGGAAAACCCGCACACCTCATTTCTTAGTTGTTTAGAACCTGTAGAGCAGAGCCGCGATTTCCACCCGGGCTGCTTTTCCCCTTGGCCTTCCCGTGACAGACGGTTTACGGAAGATCTGCCTGCCGAAATACCGGCTGCAGCTGCCGGTATTCCAAGGCGGCCTCCACCGTTTCGGGCAGCAGGGAAAAGTCCGCCACCAGGGAAAAGGGCTTCTTTACGGGATCGTCCTGGCAAAGGGGCACTAAAAACACGTTTTTGGTGTTCATCAGCTTCATAAGGTTGGGGCCGGAGGCCCCCAGGGAATCGTTGCTGGCTACGCACAGCACCACGGGGATCCCGATGCGCAGGGAGGACTTTACAGCCATGGTCACAGGCGTGTCCGTAATGCCGCCCGCCAGCTTTGACAGGGTGTTCCCCGTGCAGGGGCACACCGCCATTACGTCCACCAGGCCTTTGGGACCGATGGGTTCGGCCCCTACAATGGTGTGGACCACCTGCCGGCCCGAAATCTCTTCCGACCGCCGGATAAAGTCCTGGGCCGTGCCGAACCGGGTGTCCGTTTCGTAAACGTTTTGGGACATCACCGGCAAAATATTGTATGCCCTGCGCAGGCGCTCCATCTGCTCCATGGCCTTGCCCAGGGTGCAGAAGGAGCCGCACATGGCGAAACCTACCGTCTTCATGAGGATCTCCTTTCTATGCCTCAGCACTCCTCCATCATATTGTAAACCGCTTCTTTGATCAGCTCGCCGGAGGTCTTGGGAGACATTCGGCCGGGAAGGGAAGGTTCGTCTTTCACCCGCAGGCCCAGCCGGGCGGCGGCTTCCAGGTCTACGCCGCCGGGGGCGGAGGCCAGTTCCAGAATCAAGGTGCCGCGGCTTTGCCGGGCCAGCTGCGGGGCGGCCAGCACCGGGGCGGGAACCGTGTTGAA
>CAZBDS010000187.1:0-3596 GCA_964490735.1 uncultured Acutalibacter sp.
GGGATCCGCAAGCTCTACATAGGCTTTAAAGGAGTCCTCCAGCTCCCGTTCCAAGGCGGGGGCGTTTTCGGCGGGGATATACCCGGTGATCTGGAACACGTGGGGGCTTTGCCACAGCTCGCCCAGCACCCGGTACTTGTCGGCCCGCATGGTGTAATAGTCGGCGGTAAAGAGCAGGCTTTCCCGCTTTTCGGCGTATCCGGCAATCTCCTCTTCCGCCGCCTTGATTTCTTCCTGCTGGACCCGGACGCGTCCCTGCAGGTCCTGGGCCCGCTCCCCGGGGGGAAGCTTGGAGGGGGCGGCGGGATAGGTAAAGCCCATGGCCCGCAGGGCCCCTTCCACCTGCATGCCGTATTTGGCGTGGCACACCACGAACACGCAGGTCTGCTGGGGCTGGGCGCTGACGATTTCCGCTTCCAGGGCGGAGACCTCCGGCAGCTCCCGGGCCAGGCGTTCCTTTAAGTCCCCTTCCGTCAGCTGCTCGGGGAAGGAGCCGATGAAAACGCTGGTGGAATCCGTCCCGATGGCCCGCATGGAAATGTCCAGGCCCATCCAGGGCTTCAGGGCGTCCAGCTGGGCTTCCAGTCGGAGGATCTCCGCCCGGCCGTCCGTGATCTTCTTTTCGAGGGCCGTGATCCGGGAAGCGATCTTCGTCACTTCCTGGGCGTCCTCGGCGGTCTTGTCAAACTGCTCTAAAGAGATGGCCGTGCGCCCTGCCAGCATGGCGGGCAGCCCCTTTTTGGGGGGCGCGTACCGGTCCAGAACGGCCACAGCACCGGTGAGGAGCTGAACGTTCTTTTCAAAGGTCGAACGCGCCGAGACCGTGTCCAGCTTGTCAAAGAGCTCTTCTGCGGTTTCCGGCGTGCTGATCTCTACAACGCCCCGGCGCTGAAGCAGCTCCAGAATCTTTTTTCGGCTGCTTTTCAGCGCGTAAATGCTGACGCGCTTCATTGCAAGTACAGCCATACCTCTGTATCACCTTCCTTTCGGTGAGGGCGGGGCTCAGGCCTCCGTTCCCCCTTGTCCCAACACGATCTTTTTGATCTCTTCCGCGGCCCGGGGCAGTGCTTCCCGGGTGGCTTCCCGCAGGCGGTTCTGCTCGGAGGCGGTTTCCTCCGCGGCACGGGCTTTCAGCTTTTCCGCGTCGGCTCTGGCTACGCCGCAGAGGACCTCCACCTTTTTGGCGGCCTCTTTGGCGGCGTCCGAGATCAGCTTTTTGCCCTGCTCTTCAGCCTCCGCGACGAGCTGTTCGCTTTCTTTTTTTGCATGCAGAACCGTCTGCCGGGCGCTCTTTTCCGCCTCGCTTACAGCCTGCATGGTTTCCTTTGCCAAAGTCTTTTCACCTCCCAAATTACTAGCCTTTTTATTATAATCTTTTTCGGGCCGTATGTCAAAAGAAAAAATGGGTTTATTTGCAATTCTTGTACATTTCTCCCAAGGTGTACAGACCTTGTACATTTCAGCCGAACTGTACGGGGAAAGAAAAGCAAAAGCGGAGCGGCAAACTGCCGCTCCGCTGATTGTGTGCTGTTTACGCTTGTCTTACTCGGCAGCTTCGGAGGAAGCGCCGGCCTCGGAAGAGGCACCGGAGGAAGTGCCGTTCTTGTTGCTGTCGTTGACCACTTTGGAGACCTTGACGCTGCCAATGGCCCGCTCGTTTACCTCCAGGCCTTCCAGCTTGCCGCCCTGCTCCAGGACGAACTCGTGGAATTCCTCGCCCTTCATGTTGGCGATGAGGGAGGTCTTCTGGCTTTCGGTGGAGATGTAGTCCTCAAACTTGTCGGCGATGGGCAGCTTGCGGATCACATAGAAAGCGCTGGAGCTTTCCGCGAAAGTGGCCTTGCCCTCGTCGGTGCTCTCCAAAGCGTCCTTGATGGTGGTGCTCAGGTTGTCCTTCAGGCTGGTGGAGGTGCTGTAATTGTTCTGAACGCCTTCTTCGCCCTCGGCGCTTTCCGCGCCGGACTCCTGGGCGTATTCGTTGGCGGCCGCCTCTACGGTCATGCTGCCGGAGGAGATCTTGTCGGCGCAACCCGTGAGCTTCTTGCGGAGGGTCTCCTTCTCCTCGTCGGTGAGGGAGGCAGAGTTGCCGTCCTCGTCGGTGGTGCTGAGGGAGACGTAGAAGTACTCGTAGTCAACGTAGTTCTCGGTGAAGTGGGACTTCAGCTCGTCCTGGGGGATCTCCATCTCGCCGCCCTCGCCGTACATGGCTTCCATCAGCTTCTGGTACCGGGCGTTGTAGAGAGAATAGGCCTTGTCAAAGGATTCCCTGGCGATGCCCAGGCCTTCGGCGGATTCCCGCATGTAGGACCACATGTAAGCGGTGTTTTCCTCCACGGCGGCCAGGTCCTCCTCGGTGAGCGTGAGGCCCAGCTCCTCGCACTTGGAGCTTACATAGAAATAGGACTTCAGATATTCTAAAGCCCGGTTGTTGATCCAGCTTTCGGCACTCTGGTCCTCAATGGTGGCCTTCAGCACTTCCTCGCCGGTGGAGATCTTCTCCCGGGCCTCGGAATAGGCGCTGTTCAGATAATAGATATAGCCGCCGATGGGCATGGTGTCGTCGCCCAGCTTGGCAGCCCAGCTTTTTCCCTCGTCGTAGCAGCCTGCGAAGCTCAGGCACAGAGCCGCGGACAGAACGACGGCGGCCGCTTTTTTCAGAATGTTTCTCATGGGGTAATCATGCCTTTCCAAAAATGGTATTTGCAAAAACTCGCGAACGAACGGAAAACATTATACTGCATTTTTGCAGCTTTGTCTACAAATTTTTTGATTTTTCCGTTTTTCCAGGAAAGTCTTCGGCACTCATGGTTTCCAGAATGGAACGGAGCGCTTCCAGGGGCGGAGCGTCCCCCAGCTTGACGCTGATATAGGGGCGGCTGCCGGCGCTGAGCATCACCCGGCCCTTCATGGCCGCCACCAGCTTTCCGACCTCTTCCATGTCGAAGGTCTTTTTGTAGAGCAGCAGCGCGTCCCCCTGCTGCTTGATCTCCGTCACGCCCAGCTGGGAGGCGGTGTTCCGCAGCAGGGCAATGTCCAGCAGGCCCTTGACGGCGGCGGGGGGGTCGCCGAAACGGTCGATGAGCTCGTCGGTCACGTCCAGGGCGTCTTCGGCGTTCCGCACGTCGGCAATGCGCCGGTACACGTCCAGACGCAGGCTGGTGCTTTCAATGTATTCCTCGGGAATATGGGCCTGGACCTGCATGTCCACCAGACACCCTTCGTCCACGGGGACCTGGGGCTCCTCGCCCTTCATCAGGCTGACGGCCTCGCTGAGCAGCTTGATGTACATGTCGTAGCCCACGGTCTCCATATGGCCGTGCTGCTCGCCGCCCAGAATGCTGCCGGCGCCCCGGATCTCCAGGTCCCGCATGGCAATTTTAAAGCCGGAGCCGAACTCGGTGAACTCCCGAATGGCGGACAGGCGCTTCTGGGCAATCTCTGTCAGGGCCTTGTTGGGAGCGTAGGTGAGATAGGCGTAGGCCCGGCGGCTGCTGCGGCCCACCCGGCCCCGGAGCTGGTGGAGCTGGGAAAGGCCCATGCGGTCCGCGTTTTCAATGATCAGGGTGTTGGCGGTGGCCACGTCCACGCCGGTCTCG
>CAZBDS010000188.1:0-3564 GCA_964490735.1 uncultured Acutalibacter sp.
GCACCGCCCTGCTGGTCACGGGCTTCGGCGTAAAGGACTCCATCTCCCACATCGTCTCCAATCAATATGAGGAGCTGAACCGGTACCAGGCTATGGTGGCCCTGAAAGACGAAAGCGCCCTGGAAGGCCGGGCCCTCCAGGCCATTCTGAACGACAGCGAAAGGGTGGAGGGCTGGCTGCCCGTCATGCAGGCAGATGGAACCGTAGTTCCCAAAGCCAAGGACCCCGCCGACGACGTGAGCATTTTTGTGCCCTCCGACGTGGAGCGCCTGCCTGACTATTTTACCTTCCGCCACCGGCGGAACGGCGCCCCCGTCACCTATGACGAAAACGCCGTCATCATCACCGAAAAGCTTTCGGAGCGCCAGCACCTGAAGGCAGGCGACGTCATCACCGTAAAGGATCAGGACGAGCGGGAAGCAAGCTTTACCATTACGGACATCTGCGAAAACTATGTGGGCAATTACCTGTACCTCTCCCCTGCCGCCTATGAAGCCGCTTTCGGCCAGCCTGTGGAGCTGAACCTGGTCCTGTGCAAGCTGCCGGAGAACGTGGGCCCCGAGGAGGAAGACGCCTTGGCCGCCCAGCTGCTGGAATGCCGGGACGTGGCGGCCGCCCGGTTCACCACCGAGCTTTCCAGAAGCTTTTCGAACACCGTCAGGAGCCTGGATTCCATTGTGGTGGTGCTTATCGTCTCCGCCGGAGCCCTGGCCTTTGTGGTGCTCTACAACCTGATCAACATCAACATCAGCGAACGCCAGAAAGAGCTTGCCACCATCAAGGTGCTGGGCTTTTACGACGGGGAGGTTTCCGCCTACGTGTACCGCGAAACCGCCATTCTCACCCTGATCGGCACGGCGGTGGGGCTGCTTTTGGGCATGTTCCTCCACCAGTTCGTCATCCGGACGGCGGAGATCGACATGGTCATGTTCGGCCGGACGGTCTACCCCTTGAGCTACCTGTGGTCCACCCTGCTGACGATCCTGTTCAGCGTGCTGGTCAATCTGGTCATGCACCGGAAGCTGAAGGTGGAAAGCATGAAGGCGCCGGAATAAGCTGCCAGAGCCCTACCAGATCGCGTTACACAGTTGGTAAAACAGGATGTCCAGCAAAAACAGGACCCCCGGGAAAAAAGCGGCCACCCGTCGGGGAGGGGTATTGCATCGCCGGGACAGCTTATCCAGTAAGGGCATGACCGCATACTGCAAAAACAGGGCGGACACACCAAAGAACAGCACCGACCGCAGGCAGATGAAGCCGCCCACGTTACCCCAGTTCCAAAGCTCCGTATTGTAGTCCCACAAACGGGTATGGAAGCCATGCAGCAGAACCCACCCCGTTCCATATTCCAGCGCGCCGCACAGTATGGCTGCTGCCAGGAACACTAAAGCGGGCTTCCGGCGCAGCTTCTCGGTGGCCAGAACAATCAACACGGCGCCAATCCCGTAAATGGGGATCCAAGGCCCGAAGGTGCTGCCGCGCTTTACCCAGTAGCCGAGATCGATCCGATAGAACAGCTCCTCATAAAGAAATCCAAAGATTCCGCCAAAAGCGAAAATCATCGTCAGCAGCATGATCTGTCGGATGGTATCTTGCCTCTTACTTCCCATCGTATTCATCGTTCGATCCTCCCTCTTTTCCCGCTTCCCGGCCGGACGGCTATACAGCAACAAGCCGCCCGCACCTAGCGGTGTCCCTCGTGTACCTTCTTTTGTGGAAAACGATGGTCTACCGCCCGACTCTAAGTCTTGCGGATATTATACCATAAGCACCAAAGGTGCGTTGGTATAATGTGTCCATCGCTCGTCTGAGCAACGCGAAGAACTGAGCGGGACAAATAAAAATCTATAATATCCGCGTCTTTTGCGGATATTATACCACTCCCCCAGTCGCTCCGCAAGCTGGGCATCGCTTAGGCGTATAGTCGGACTCAGTCACATCAATGCTGCCGTGCGGACGCACGGCAATGCGCAGTCAGTTGTTGGAGGTGGTACCTTGAAAAAGCACTTCATCGTCGCCGGGGTGCCCCGGGCGGGAAAAAGCACGGTTTCCGCTTTGATCGCCAAGCGCTTCGGCTATCAGCACATCAGCATGGATTCCATCATCGCCGGGTTTGAAGAATGCTTCCCCGACACCGGTGTCAACACCTATCAGGGGCTTTCCTCTTTGGAGACCCTGCGGGTCATCAGCAAAAAGATGGCCCCCTTCCTTCGGGCCATGATGGACAGCGGCGAATACGACGAGCAGGACTACGGCATGGTCATCGACATGTATCAGCTGCTGCCGGAAGATTATGTAAACTTCATTGACTCTCAAAAGTGCGGGATTGCCTATTTCCTCACGGGAGACGTGACCCCGGAGGAACGGTTCCAAATTCAGAAGCAATACGACACCCCCAGGGACTACAGCTATACGCTCTCCGACGAGGAACGGCTTGAGGGCTGCCGGTACATGGTGGAGCAAAGCATTTTGATAAAGGAGCAGTGCGAGCGTTACGGCCTGCCCTTCTTTGAGACCGCCCACGACCGGCCCCGGGTGCTGGAAGGCTTTCTGCAAGACCTTGGGAACGGCCGATTTTAACAGAAACGAGGGATTTTTTATGGACTATACGGACATCAACGCCCAGGTGATAGACGGCTGGGTGGAAAACGGCTGGGAATGGGGCAAGCCCATTTCCCACGAGGAATATGAAGCCGCCAAAAGAGGACAGTGGCAGATGGTGCTCACCCCCACCCGCCCTGTGCCGAAGGAATGGTACCCCGAGCTTTCAGGCTGCCGGGTGCTGGGGCTGGCCTCTGGCGGGGGCCAGCAAATGCCTGTCTTCGCCGCCCTGGGGGCAAACTGCACCGTGCTGGACTACTCCCCCAAGCAGCTGGAAAGCGAGCAGAACGTAGCCCGGCGGGAGGGCTACCAGATCGAGACCGTCCGGGCGGACATGACAAAGCCCCTGCCCTTCCCCGACGAAAGCTTCGACCTGATTTTTCACCCGGTGTCGAACTGCTACATTCAGGAGGTCCTGCCCGTCTGGCGGGAATGCTTCCGGGTGTTAAGGCCCGGCGGCCGGCTGATGGCGGGCCTTGATAACGGCATGAACTTCATTGTGGACGAAGAAGATGAGCAGAGGATCACCCACTCCCTGCCCTACGATCCCCTGAAGGACCCGGCCCTGCTGGAGCGCTCGAAGGAGCTGGATCTGGGCGTGCAGTTTTCCCACACGCTGGACGAGCAGATCCGGGGCCAGATACAAGCCGGCTTCCGGCTTTTGGACCTCTTTGAGGACTATAACGGCAGCGGCTTTCTCAACGACATGCGCATTCCCTCCTTCTGGGCCACGCTGGCGGAGAAATGAGCCGTAAAAAGTGCTTGATAAGCGCCAGAAATTGGTATATAATGATTGGTGGTAAATTTGTGCGGTTCTTCCGCAGACTATCATACTAAAGAAGGAGTGCAGTCACATGAACTATCTCAACAAGAAGACCGTTGAGGACATCGACGTTAAGGGCAAGCGGGTCCTGGTCCGCTGCGACTTCAACGTCCCCATGAAGGACGGCGTTATCACCGACA
>CAZBDS010000189.1:0-2380 GCA_964490735.1 uncultured Acutalibacter sp.
ACGGTGGAAGCCAGGTTTTGCATTGGCAGTCTTGTGTTTACGATTCACCTTTACTGCGGTACTGGCTTAACTTTGACCTGTGCAAAGCCGGAAAAACAGAGCTGAACTTTTCAAAAATGTTAGCCAGGCATGGAAAATTTTAAAATTGAATAATGCTGAGCTTTGCCTTTGTCGGCACCATTCCGTGATTTTTTTGGCCTTTTAGTGCTGATTTTTCGCTTGAAAATGCCGATTTTGGCTTCCCGAAAATTTTTTTGAAAAAATTTCAAAATACCCCTTGCATTTTACATAATTCTCTGCTATGCTCACGGCATAAGCTACAAATAGGATATTGATAAAATTTATATCCTATTTGTATAAATGCGAAAACGGAGGGTCCTACTTATGAAAGCAAAGAAATGGATTGCTGTACTGCTGGCAGTTGTCATGCTCCTCAGCCTGACAAACATTTTCGCACTGGCGGCTTCCCCTGAGGACGGCTACCACTACAGCCAGCTCGACACTTTGGCCAAGACTGTTTATAACGGCATCGGCCAAATGGACTTGACCACCGGCACAGATGAGTATGATCTGGCAGAAGACCTTGCCGTGATCCCCGGCAATGCCGAGTTGAACAAGGCCATGAACGCGGCCCGATATGCCTACTACGCCGACCATCCCGAGGTCTTCTATGTGGATTTTCCCAAGCTGAGCTTGCGGACCACCCAGGATACGGCCGGTAAGAAACACATTTACATCGGTTCCGGCAGAAACGCCAGCTATCTGCTCGGCGCTTTTGCTGACAAGACCGCGGTAGAAGCCGCTGTAAACGAGTTCAACGCCCGTGTGGCCGAGCTTGCGCGCGGCGCCGAGGACGTGACGGCCGAAGAGGGCAAAAGCCTTCAGGCCGCCCAGATAAAATATGTCCACAACGAGATCATTGAAAATGTCTCCTATCGCCTGGAGGATACGGCCGACGTTACAAACACTTCTCTGCTGGGTACGCCCTACGGCGTGCTTGTCAGGAAGCAGGGCGTCTGTGAGGGCTATTCACGCGCTTTCAAGGCAGTCATGGACGAGTTGGGCATAAACTGCATCCTGGTTCAGGGCGTTCACCAGTATGACGGCGAGCTGGCCGTCAACCATATGTGGAACTATGTGGAGATCACCGACGGTGCTTCCAGAACTGGCGGCAGATGGTATGCCGTTGACGCCACGCTGGACGACCCCGAGGTCCCCGTGATGACCCCCATCGTGGAGTACAACAAATACCATGCCAACTTTGCCACCTACGGCGACGACGGCTTTGAGCAGGAAAAATACCTGCTGGCCGGTCAGCTGACCATGAACGACAAGCACTTTGAGGCCGAGGAAGTGAGCGCTGCCGGCGGCTATCACTTTGACTATCCCCTGCTGGAGGACAACGACTTTACCGTCACCGCCGTCAGCAACGACCTCGACGGCTTCAAGGTCATCGCAAAGGACGTCGCAGGCGTCGATTCCGAGAGTATTCTCACTGAGTACCAGTTCAACTATCTCGGAATGACGGTCTCCGAGGCAAAGGAAAGGGGTATCTATCTTGTCTGGCGCTACTATGAAGACAAAGACGGCGTTATAACCCCCGTTTACAGCGCGTACGGAAGCTGGTTCTATATCGATCCTGACGTCTACAGCCTCAAGGAAGAAAACGGATACACCACCATTCAGGAGGGCACGGTTCCCTATGTAGAGATAGCGGCTACGACCGTTCCTCCCGAAGAGAATCCCCCGGCAGAGAAGCCTTTTGCCAACCTTACATATCAGGGCGATGATTCCGGCCTTATTGCCAGAACGGGCATGATTTACAACAATAACCAGTCCAATTACACGCCCCCGCCCTTTGTTGTAAGGCAGACCCCCACCCAGACCTCCACCATTAACCTGAGCAACCATTTCTATCACATAACGGCCGAGTTCGATGAAACTCTGGCTGTAGCAGAAGGTTATACAAACGATACTATCGGCACAAGAATCGAGTGCCGCGACCGTTATGGCGCCGGCGTCACGGGAGCCGAAAAGTCCGAAATAAGCAATTTCACGTGGGACGGCGACAAAAAAGTCGAGTTCGATATGTCCTTCTCTAAGATGTTCGCCGACAGCAACGTCATTTACAACATCTATCTTGAGGGCCTCGTCGGTGAGAACAGCCAGAAAACCCCCAACCCCATCACCTATACGACCAGGCAGAAGACCGCCTGCCCCTGCATCATGGAGCGCGACGGCAACTGGGACGTTTTCGGCAAGCCGGCTCTGCTTGAGGGCGACGACCTTTCCATAAACGGTTGGAAGACCTCCAACGGCCAGCCCCTCGATGACATACTCTCCAATCGTCTGGCTCTTGTCACAACGAGAACCACCGAAG
>CAZBDS010000189.1:2480-3551 GCA_964490735.1 uncultured Acutalibacter sp.
TGATAATCACCTGTGATTCCTTCTCTCCCTTTATGATAGCGGCCGTTGAGAAGGACGAGACGGCTGTTGAAGACAAGACGGTTGTTGTAACCACCTCTGACGGCGGTACCGTATCTGGCGCCGGGCTGGACGCTTCCGGTGTAGTCACCTTGAGCGAGAATGGCAGCCAGACCATCACATACACGGCCCGCGAGGGATATCAGATCGAGTCTGTCACCGTCTGCGGCAAGGAAATGGTTCTGACCAATGACACCACTGCCACCGTGACGGTAAGCTATGATGATGTACAGAACGCCAACAACATCGTCAACGCCAATTTTGTCGCTGAGGAAGTCGTGCAGAACGAGATCGCGAAGAACGAATCTCTCGTGAAGCCCGTTGCCGAAGCCGCGAAGATCACCATGCCCGCAAGCAAGAATGTGACCGAGGGCGACACGCTGAGGGTGGAGCCCACTGTGGCCGCCCAGGCCAACAGCGTGCAGACCTTCCAGTGGTGCAAGGACGGTGTGAAGCTGGAGGGCAAGATCAACAAGAATCTCGAAATCGTGAATGTGACTGAGGACGCTGCGGGCAAATATACGCTCACAGTGACCACCACAGTCGATACCGTAAGCACGGAATCCAAGAGCGGCGAATGCGTTGTTACAGTGGATAAAAATGCCGGAGGCGACGTGTCCGACATCGGCGGCGTCGAAGTCGATCTGTCCTTTACGGATGTGGCCGAGAACGCCTATTATGCTGACGCCGTTGCCTGGGCTGTAGAAAATGGCATCACGAAAGGAACCAGCGAAACCACCTTCAGCCCCAATGCTTCCTGCACCCGCGGCCAGGCGGTCACCTTCCTGTGGCGCGCCGCCGGAAAGCCGGAGCCCACGAATGCCGGCACGGCCTTCACCGACGTAAAAGCCGGCGCCTATTATGAAGAGGCTGTTGCCTGGGCAGTGGAAAACGGAGTCACCAACGGAACAAGCGACACTACCTTCAGCCCGGAGGATACCTGCACCAGGTCTCAGATTGTCGCTTTCCTGTACCGTGCGGCAAAGTCTCCCGAAGTATCTGGAGAAAACATCT
>CAZBDS010000190.1:0-3541 GCA_964490735.1 uncultured Acutalibacter sp.
CTTAAGCAGGTGCTGTACGACATTCTTGACACGCCGGTAAGCCCCGAGCTGCTGCCTCCCAAGGACGGGGAGATCGCCCAGAAGACCGAGGAGCTGGTGGGCCCTTACGAGCTCCACGATTTCTTCCTGTACTATATGCTCCGCTTTGGCTTTACGCCCGGGAAAATTTACCGCATGGCCTGCCGGACTTTCAGGGAGGACTATTCGCCCGAGACCGTGAAGAAGTGGCTGACCGTATTTTACCGGCGGTTTTTCACCCAGCAGTTCAAGCGTTCCTGCCTGCCGGACGGTCCCAAGGTGGGGTCGGTGACCCTGTCCCCCCGAGGGGATTTCCGCATGCCGAGTGATGCGAGCTACAGGTTGTGGCTGGACGAGATCGAGAAATTGTAAATTCGGAGAAAGTCGCATCACTCCGCGATTGCCAGTTTCCATTTATGGCTGGCTGAGATCGAAAAATTATAAACCAGAAGAATCTGCATCGTTTCGTGATCGCGAGTTACAGACTGTGGTTGGCTGAGATCGAAAAGCTGTAATAGAAGGAGAATCCCGCTATGGAAAAACCTGCAAAAAGGGTGCTTGTCACTTTGCCCTGCGAGCCGCGCCACGCCCAGCTGCTGCGGGAGGCCGGGCCGGAGTGCGAATTCCGCTTTAAGGGGGCGGGGGCCCTGCGGGATCATCAAGGACTGATTGGCGGCCAGCCCTTTCGGGAGCTGCTGGACGAGGGCCCCCTCACAGGGGAGGACGCCGCCTGGGCCCAGGTGATTCTGGGCAACCCGGAGCTTACCTTGCTGCGGGAGGCTTTCCAGCTGGAATGGCTGCAAACCAACAGCGCCGGGGTGGAAGGGTATCTGAAGCCCGGCGTCCTCAGACCGGGCGTCCTGCTGACAAACGCCACCGGCGCGTACGGGCCCGCCATTTCTGAACACATGCTGGCCATGCTGCTGGGGCTGATGAAAAAGCTGGAGCTGTACCGGGACGCTCAGCGCGCGGAGCGCTGGGGTTCGCTGGGGGCGGTTTCCTCCCTTTGCGGGGCCACGGTGCTGGTGCTGGGTATGGGGGACATCGGCGGGGAATTCGGCCGGCGGTGCAAGGCCCTGGGGGCCTACGTCATCGGCCTGCGGCGCACGGATACCTCCAAGCCGGACTATGCCGACGAGGTGCATCTCACCGGGGAGCTGGACGATCTACTGCCCCGGGCGGACGTGGTGGCGGTGACCTTGCCGGGCACGGAGGCCACCCGGAATCTTTTGAGCCGGGAGCGGCTGGAAAAGCTGAAGTCCGGCGCCTTTTTGCTGAACGTGGGCCGGGGATACATTGTGGACACCGAGGCGCTATGCGACCTGCTGGAAGTGGGCCGTCTGGCCGGGGCAGGCCTGGACGTGACCGAGCCGGAGCCCCTGCCCGCAGGCCACCGGCTGTGGAGCATTCCCGCCGCGGTGGTGACGCCCCACATTTCCGGGTTTTATCATTTGAAAGAGACCCACGAGCGCATTGTGGGCATTTGCGCGGAGAACCTCCGGCGGTATCTGGCCGGGGAGCCTCTGCGAAACCAGGTGGATTTCGGGACGGGTTACCGAAGGCTGCCGTAAGGGGAAAAGCATGGAAGAAACGAGAGAACATTATCTGGACAATTCCGCCACCACGCCGGTGCTGCGGGAGGCCGCCCAAAAGGCGGCGGAGCTGATGACAGAGGGCTACGGCAACCCTTCCAGCCTCCACAGCCTGGGCTTTCGGGCCCGGCAGGAGCTGGAGACTGCCCGGCAGCTGGTGGCCGCCCGGTTGGGCGCAAAGCCGGAGGAGCTGGTTTTTACTTCTGGCGGCACCGAGGGGAACAATCTGGCCATTTTCGGGGCAGCGGAGGCGGGAAAGCGCCGGGGAAACCGGATCGTCACCACCCTGATCGAGCACGATTCCGTGCTGAATGCCGTCCGGGAGCTGGAAAAGCAGGGCTTCGAGGCGGTGTACTTAAAGCCCGACCACGAGGGGAAGATCCATGGGGAACAGCTCTTTGAAGCCGTGGACGAAAAGACCGTGCTGGTCACCCTGATGCTTGTAAACAACGAGACGGGAGCGCTGCTCCCGGTGGAGGCCGCTGCCAAGGCCATTCGCCGGAAAAAGGCCCCGGCCCTGCTGCACGTAGACGCCGTGCAGGCCTTCGGCAAGCTGGACTTCACTCCCCAAAAGCTGGGGGCGGACCTTATAACCGTCAGCGCCCACAAGCTCCACGGACCCAAGGGGGCGGGGGCGCTGTATGTGAGAAAAGGGGCCCGTATCCTGCCCCGGGCTTTCGGCGGCGGCCAGGAGCGCGGCCTGCGTTCTGGCACGGAAAGCGTGCCTCTGCTCTGCGCCTTTGGGGAAGCGGTGCGCCTGCTGCCGGACGCGGGGGAGACCCTGCCCCGGATCGAAAGGCTGAACGCCCTTCTGCGGGAAGGGCTGGCGGCGCTGCCGGAGACGGCGATCCATTCCCCGGAGGACGGGCTGCCCTATATCCTGAATTTTTCCGCCGGGGCTGTCCGGGCGGAGACCATGCTTCACTTTCTTTCGGAGCGGGGAGTGTACGTGTCCTCCGGTTCCGCCTGCGGGAAAGCGAAGCCCAGCCATGTGCTTACGGCCATGGGCCTGCCGAAAGAGCAAATCGCCTCCGCCCTGCGGGTGAGCTTTTCCCGGTTCTCCCGGGAGGAGGACGTAAGGGCCCTGCTGTGCGGGCTGCAAGAGGGGCTTGCGAGCTTGCAGAGGGAGTGACGCCGTGAAATGCAAAATACTGCTGGCGGTGCCCGAAAAGGGAAACGCCCTTTGGGAGCTTGAAAAAGTCCTGCAAAAGGAAGCGGCTGACCTGTTCGTTTTTCCCGAGGGCTTTTTAGACAGCGGCAATCTGGACAAAGCGCTGAAGCTTACCGCCGCTGCCGGCGCCTATGTGATAACGGGTTGTAAGGAGCTTTTAAAGGACGGACGGCGCAGGGAAACGGCGGTGGTCATCGACGGCGGGAAAATCGCGGACAGCTATACGAAATGCGTTTTGACGAAAAGCGAACGGGAAAGCGGGAAGCTGCCGGGAGAGACGATCCGCTGTCTGGAAACGAAATTCGGAAAGATCGGGACGCCCATCTGCTATGAGATCCATTTCCCGGAGGTTTCCAGGGCCATGGTTTCCGAAAATCCCGTGCTGCTGATCAATCCCATCGGAACGGGCATGTACCACGAGCTGCAGTATGGGCAATGGACGGCCCTTGCCAGGGCGAGAGCCATTGAAAACGAGGTTTTTGTGCTGGGCTGTTCCCATTTTACGGAAGAGATCCCTTTGGCGTACGCCTTTGATCCCTCGGGCAGGCCGCTTTTGGAAAAGAAGGGCGAATACGGAGCTTTCCTGTTGGAGATCGATCCGGAGGAAAGCTTTCGCAGGCAGATCGGCTATTGGAAAGACAGGGTCCCGGCAGTTTTTGAAAAATCCCCGGGAAAGCAAGGAGAATGAATATGTCCCAGGAAGTCATTTTATTAAAGCTGGGGGAGATCGCCCTGAAAGGGCTCAACCGCCGGAATTTTG
>CAZBDS010000191.1:0-3536 GCA_964490735.1 uncultured Acutalibacter sp.
GTCAGTTCGATTCTGACCAGTAGCTCCAGACCTGCGGTCGGCATAACGCGAACCGCAGGTCTTTTCTTTGTTTTTTCTATCTTTATTTTAACGCGAGTCCCGGCAGTATCGTGCTGCGGCCGGTTCGCGCCTTTGGCTTCCGCTGAGCGTGCGAATCTTTCAAAGCAAATCTAAATGCCGGCCGCCCTGGAAAGGAAGTGCAGTGTATGCATAGTCTGGGAGGGATTGCCAAGCGCCTGTTCGCGCTGTTGGTGTCTCTGGTCCTTCTTTCGTCTGCCTGCCCGGCCCATGCCGCGGAAAGCGGCGTTATGAAGGATATCGAAAGCCACTGGGGCCGGGCGGCCATCGAATACTGTTTGGACGGCGGTTACATGAAGGGAACCCGGCCTGATACCTTTTTGCCCAACGGCCCGGTCACCCGCGGGCAGGTGGCGCAGGTGCTCTATAATCTGGCAGGGGCTCCCGAGACAGACGGAAGCGGCTGCCCCTTCAGGGATATCGGGGACCACTGGTCCCGCAACGCGGTGGAATGGGCCTGGAGCAGCAGCGTTGTAGAGGGGATCGGCGAAAAAACTTTTGCTCCCGACGCGAAGATCACGCGGGAACAGCTGGTCCAGATGTTCCGGAATTACCGGCAGTATGCTGCTGGAGAGGCCGCCGAGCCCAATCCCGCTTATCTGGACGCCTTTACCGACTGGGAGCTCATCAGCCCTTGGGCCCGGGACGCGGCTGCCTGGGCGGTGGAGTACGGTCTGGCTTCCGGTGTGGGGAACGATCGTTTCGCGCCGAGAAAGACCTGTGTACGCGCAGAGCTGGCCCAAGTAGTCAAAAATTACTTTGAGCCTACGCCTCCGCCCGCCCTGGGTCCCGGTGGGGAACCGGTGCTTTCCGGCTGCAACAGCCCTCTGATAAGCTATGTGCGCCTTTCGCCCAATCATTCCGGTCCCCGCAAGCATAAGATCGACACCATTACGATCCACTGTATGGCGGAAAGCTGGAGCGTGGAGCGCTGCGGCGAGGCTTTTGCCGATCCTGAACGGGAGGCCAGCAGCAACTACGGCATCGGCAGCGACGGACGCATAGCGCTGTATGTGGAGGAGTGCAATCGTTCCTGGTGCACCTCGAATGCGGAAAACGACAACCGGGCCATTACCATCGAAGTGGCAAACACCGGTGGCGGGCCCCTGTGGCCGGTTTCCGATCTGGCCTATGAGGCGTTGATCGATTTGCTGACCGATATCTGTATGCGCAATGAGATCCCGGCCCTGCTCTGGCAGGCGGATCCTTCCCTGATGGGGCAGATTGACCGGCAGAATATGACCGTACACCGCTGGCTGGACAACAAATCTTGTCCGGGAGATTTCCTGTTTGACCATCACGGCGACATCGCAGAACGGGTAAACGCCCGGCTGGCCCAGCTGCGCGTGGACGCCGCTTCTTAAGATCCGGCTTTGCTTACAAAAATTCTAGGGACCGCGCTTCAATCGAAGCACGGTCCCTTTTTGCGGGAAATCGGTATTCATAAACAATTTACAAATAGATTCTTGACTTTTGCTGACCAAGGTGGTAAATTATAGTCACAGTTTAGCACTCGAATATAAAGAGTGCTAAACAAACCCCAAAAGAAAGGAATATGCCAGTATGGAAATGACTCCACGGAAAGAAAAAATCCTTTCCTCCGTGGTTCGGGACTTTGTAAAAAGCGGCGAACCTGTGGGGTCAAAGGCGATTGCCGACGAGATCGGCGTGTCCTCCGCCACCGTGCGCAACGAAATGGCAGAGCTCATCGAACTGGGACTGCTGGAGCAGCCCCACACTTCGGCAGGGCGGATCCCTTCCCAGCGGGGCTACCGCGAATACGTGGACCGGCTGATGCAGGTGCCCTCTTTGAAAGAGGAAGAGAAGCGGTATTTCGATTCCATGCTGACCGACAGTGCCTATGAGCCGGAGCGGCTGCTCAGGCGGGTGTGCGGCGTCCTTTCCGGGACCGCGCGGTGTGCCGCGCTGGTGACCACGCCCAGCGGCGCTGCCGCCAAGATCCGAGGGATCCAGTTCGTGCAGATCAGCCGCCGGACAGCCATGCTGCTGCTGATGAGCTCGGCGGGCACCATGAAAAGCCGGGTCTTCCACTGCGATTTTGACCTGACGGTGGAATTGATGCGGGTGTTCTTCCGGGTGTTCAACGAAAAGGTCACCGGCCACAGCGTGGCGGACGTCACTCCTGCCTTTCTCCAGTCTGTGGCTGTGTCCCTGGGCGACATGTATGTGCTGGTGGGTTCGGCGCTCCGGGCCCTGCTGGAAGCCGCCCGGGATACGATGGAAACCGAGCTTTTGGAAAGCGGCCAGATGAATCTGCTGTTTTATCCCGAGCTGGAGCACCGGCAGATCATGGATCTGCTGGAACGAAAGGAAGAATTGACCGGGCTGCTGCAAGGCAGGACCGGGGAGGTTAGCGCCGTCATCGGCAGAGAGAGCGGCCAGCCGGAGCTGAGACACGCCTCCCTGCTTATGGCCCGTTACCGCGTGGGCGAACAGGACGCCGGGACCCTGGCGCTTCTGGGGCCCACCCGAATGGATTACGCCAGGCTCACTGCGATCCTGGAATACCTGGCGGGACAGGTGAGCGGAATGCTTACCCTCCTGATGCGGGAAGAATAGACTTTTGAGAAAGGAAGTTGAGGGAACCGATGGAAACCGAGAAGGAGCAAGAGAAGGTTCCGGAAACGGAACAGCCTGCCGAGGAACCAAAGGAAGAGAAAAAGGACAAGAAGAAAAAGCCCGACAAGAACCTGGAAGCTTTGGAAAAGCTGCGGGAGGAATTTGACGCCCACAAGCAGCAGCATCTCCGGGTGCTGGCCGAATACGACAACTTCCGCAAGCGCACGCAGACCGAAAAAGCGTCCGTTTACAACAACGCCGTGTCCGATACGGTCCAGGCCATTCTGCCCATCGCGGACAATATCGGCCTGGCCCTCAGCCAGGAAAACGCTTCCGCTGAGGATATGAAGAAGGGCGTGGAGATGATCCAGAATCAGATCGACGCGGCCTTTGAGAAGCTGGGTGTCAAGGCTGTCGGCCAGGTGGGGGAGGCCTTCGATCCCAACCTGCACAACGCCGTGGCCCACATTGAAGATGAAAGCCTGGGTGAGAACGTGATCTCCGCCGTGTTCCAAAAAGGCTATATGCTGGGGGACCGGGTGGTACGCCACGCCATGGTCCAGGTGGCCAACTGAGTCAAATTGCCGGAAACTCTTTTACAGAGTCTAAATAAAAATGAAATATTATAGATAAGCGAGGTAATTCTTATGGCAAAGACAATTGGTATCGATTTGGGTACGACTAACTCCTGCGTGGCGGTTATCGAGGGCGGCGAGCCCGTGGTCATCGCCAACGCGGAAGGCGCCCGCACCACCCCTTCTGTGGTGGCTTTCAGCAAGACCGGAGAGCGCATGGTGGGCCAGGTGGCAAAGCGTCAGGCCATCACCAACCCGGAGCGCACTGTTTCTTCCATCAAGCGGGAGATGGGCACCGCCTAT
>CAZBDS010000192.1:0-3533 GCA_964490735.1 uncultured Acutalibacter sp.
AACCCACACGACCAGCTTGGAAGGCTGGGGTTCTACCACTGAACTACACCCGCAAATTTACAGCTTGATTATTATAGCACCCCGCACCCGTTTCGTCAAGTGTTTTCTGCCCGGAGCGGTTATGGCGGGAAAACTGTGATCGGCATCTATCTGGACAGCTGCATAGTTTTGTTTGACAGGATCTGGGATACGGGCTATACTTTTGACGAGATGATGTCATTCCCTTCCCAATAACGTTTCTTTGGAAAATTTCAAGGAAATTGTGGCGGCAGTAAAGGAATGCGGAAAGTATTGAAATACAGAAACGGGAGGACTTAAGTATGAAATTGGGATTGATCGCCTACGGCGGGGAACAGGATTTCCCCAAGGCAAAGGAAAAAGGGTTGGATTTTGTGGAGTTCTGCCTGAATGACGACGGCAACGACTGCCATCGGGAATTCGCGGAGCACGCGGGAGAGACCCGAAAGAAGCTGGACGCTTTGGGGCTGTTTACCGGGTCTGTGGGGCGCTGGGGCGGAACCAAGCTCAGCGGGGACGGCACGATCCGGGAAGAGGAGTTCCAGGCGGACCGCCGGCTGATAGAAGCGGCGGAGACCCTGGGGTGCCGCACCTATGTGACGGGCTGCAATTACGTGGAAAACCTCAGCCTCTATGAGAATTACACGGCGGCCATCGGCTATTTTCAAAAGCTGCTGGCTTTGGGCAGAGCGCACGGGGTGGAGATCGCCGTTTACAACTGCCGCTGGAACAATTATATTGTGAACGATCCGGCGTGGAGCGTAGTCCTGGGCCACTTGCCCGATCTGAAAATCAAGTTTGACCCTTCCCACTGCATTTATGACGGCGGGGACTACCTGGCCGAGATTCAGAAATGGGGCCGCAGGTTCGGCCATGTACACATCAAGGGAGTGCTGCAGGCCGCGGGAAAACGGGTGGACGATCCCCCGGCCGGGTTGGACGCCATCAATTGGGGCGCTTTCATGGCTTCCCTGTACGCAGTGGGGTATAACGGCACCCTGTCCATCGAGCCTCATTCCGAGATCTGGAAAAATGAGCTCGGGGAAAAGGGACTGGATTTTACCATACAGATGATGAAAAAAATGATTTTTTAAAGGAGGCGGCTGCTTTGCTGGATCATGTGTTGTTCGACTTGTCCGAGGACTGGCACAATCACCGCTATGGCGTGGATTTCTCCGAGGACTTCTGGGTGGACCCCATCAAACGCACCGAGGCCTACCGGGAAATGGAATACGAGCGGGGAAAAAGGTTTCCGGGCACCGAAATAGGAAGCCTGGAGCCCAAGCCCCACCCGGTGGCGTCGGGGCAGTATGGGCACAGATTTGTTCCGGCCCTGTTTGGCTGCAGCATCAAGTATTTGCCGGATCAGGCGCCCTCGGCAGACCCCCTGCGCTGGGATTTTGACGAGATGGCGCAGCTGGATATGCCAGATCTGCGCAACAACGATGTGATGAAAAAGGCCCTGGACGACGCGAAGCGAATGAAAGCAAAATACGGTTTTGTAGAGAGCTGGATCAACACGGGAAGCCCTTTGAACGCGGCTATTTCCATATTTGGAGAGGATTTTATCGCCAGCTGCGCCTGCGAGCCGGAAACCGCCCAGCATGTGCTGATGGTTATGGCAAAGACCATGATCCGCCTGCTGTATGAGTTTCAGGATTATCTGAATCCTCCGGCCAGAGTGGAGCATGAAGGGTATGGGATTGGAAACTGCCCGGCAATTATGTTTTCGCCGGAGATGTACCGGGAGGTGATCCTTCCCACGGACCTGTGGCTCCGGCAGCAGTTCAAGAGCTTCGGCATTCATCACTGCGGCATTTTCGACAGGTACGCGGAACTTTACACCGCACTGACGCCGGATTCCCTGGACGTGGGCGGCGGCAGCGATTATAAGCTTTTGCGGGAATACTTCCCCAACGCCCAGTGCACCTACATTGTCAATCCCGAATACTTCGAGGGCCAAAGCCGGGAAAAGATCGATCAGACCATCAAAGCCATTGTCATAGACGGCGGACCCGCTGGCAAGATCGATTATCTGCACACCTACGGCGCCGGAAGAAACGCCACGGACGAAAATATTATGGACCTGTATACCTCCATTCAGCGGCAGGGATTGATTCGGAACGATAAAAACTAAAGATTCGGCGCTTTCAAAGAAGCAAACCGGAATCCGTTTTTGGGCGGTTTTCGGTTTGCTTTTTATTTTGCGCGCTGCGGAGTGCCCCTTGCAATCCCCCGGATCTCCGGGTATACTGGTGATGTGAAAAGCGCTGGAAGGAGTGTTTTTATGACTCTTCGCGAGGACGCGGAGCGGATTGTCCGGGATTCCCTTCGGGCAGCGCTGCCCGACACCGCTGTAAAAAAGGCGCTGGACGGCGCGGATTTCGGTTCCGGTAACGTGGTGCTGATCGCCGCAGGCAAGGCGGCCTGGCAGATGGCCAAGGCAGCGGTGGACCGGCTGGGCAGCCGGATCGACGGCGGCGTTGTAATCACGAAATACGGCCATTCGAAGGGGGTGCTGCCCGGTCTGGAGATCTTCGAGGCGGGCCACCCTGTGCCCGACGGGAATTCCTTTCGGGCCACCCAGGCCGCTATCGACGCGGTTTCCGGGCTGGGGGCCGGGGACACGGTGCTGTTTTTGCTGTCCGGCGGCGGCTCGGCCCTGTTTGAAAAGCCGCTGATCCCTCCGGAGGACCTGGACCGGCTGACCCGGGAGCTGCTGGCCTGCGGGGCGGACATTGTGGAGATGAACCCGGTGCGCAAGCGTTTTTCCGCCGTGAAGGGAGGGAGATTCGGGGCGCTGTGCGCTCCGGCCAAGGTGTTTTCCATCGTGCTTTCCGACGTGATCGGCGACCCGCTGGACATGATCGCCTCAGGTCCTGCTTACCCCGATTCTTCCACCGGGGAGCAGGCCCGCTCCATCGCGGAGAAATACGGCCTGACTCTGACCGGTGAAATGAAAAAACTGCTGGCGGTGGAGACCCCCAAGAGCCTTACGAACGTGGAGACCCATATTACCGGGTCGGTCCGGCAGCTGTGCCTGGCTGCCGAACAGGCCTGCCGGGAGCAGGGCTATGAGCCCCTGGTGCTGACGGCCAGCCTGTCCTGCGAAGCCAGGGAGGCCGGGACCTTTTTGGGGAATATCGCCCAGTATTACCGGGATACGGAAAAAAGCCTGGCCTTCATCGCCGGCGGCGAGACGGTAGTGCGCCTGACTGGCAGCGGGCTGGGGGGCAGGAACCAGGAGCTGGCCCTGGCGGCGGCTCCGGGGATTGCAGGGATCCCCGGGGCGGCGGTGTTTTCGTTGGGTTCCGACGGCACCGACGGCCCTACCGACGCGGCGGGAGGCTACGTGGACAGCGAGACCGCTGCACGGCTGGCGGAGCAGGGAGTCGATCTTTTCTCCGTGCTGCAAAATAACGACTCCTATCACGCTTTGGAAAAGTGCGGAGGGCTTTTGAAAACCGGCGCCACGGGCACCAATGTCAACGACATTTCGGTGCTGCTGCTCAAGC
>CAZBDS010000193.1:0-3531 GCA_964490735.1 uncultured Acutalibacter sp.
CGCCGCAGCCGATATAGACCACGATATCCGCTTCCGCCCATTTGGCCAGCTGGTGCTGGATCACCGTCTTGCCGCTGCCGAAGGGGCCGGGCACGGCGGCTACGCCGCCCTTGGCGATGGGGAACAGGGTGTCGATGACCCGCTGGCCGGTGACCAGGGGCTTGTCGGGGGAGAGCTTCTGCTTGTAGGGGCGGCCCCGGCGGACGGGCCACTTCTGCATCAGCTTTACGGGGACCTCCACGCCGTCGGGGGTCTCCACAACGGCCACGGTGTCGGTGACGGTGAAGGAACCGGCATGGATCTCTTTAATTTTGCCCACGACGCCCGGGGGGACCATGATCTTATGGGAGACGATCTCCGTCTCCTGCACGGCGCCGATGATGTCGCCGCCGGCAACTTTGTCCCCCGCCTGCATACTGGGGACAAAGTCCCACTTGAGCTCCCGCTTCAGGGAGGGGACTTCCACGCCGCGTTGCAGGTTATTGCCGGAAATTTTCATGATGTCGTCCAGGGGACGCTGAATGCCGTCGTAAATACTGCTGATGAGGCCCGGGCCGAGCTCAACGCTCATGGGCTCGCCGGTGGACTCCACGGGAGCGCCGGGGCCCAGGCCGGAGGTCTCCTCGTAGACCTGGACGGAGGCCTCGTCGCCGTGGATCTCAATGATCTCGCCGATCAGGCGCTTGTCGCTGACGCGCACCACGTCGAACATGTTGGCGTCCCGCATGCCTTTGGCGATGACCAGAGGTCCGGCCACTTTTTTGATGGTGCCCTTGCTCATGGTATTGACCATCTTCTTTCGTTTGAGAATAAGGGAATTTCAATGGGAACAGGCGCTGTACGGAACTCAGTCATTGCCGAAAATGATGTCGGAGCCCACGGCCTGTTCCACAGACCGCTTGACTGCCCGCAGGCCGGCCCCGGTGTTTCCGTGGATCCCGGGAATGGGGATCACGGCGGGGAGCAGGCTTTCCCGATAGCGGGAGAGCTCTTCCTCCAGGTCCTTTGCCAAGGCCTCGGTGATATAGATCACCGCGTAGTCCCGAGAGGCAAGGCTGTGCAGGGTTTTGGCCCCCGCTTCGCTGTCAGACACGGGAAACACGTCGAGCCCCAGGGCCGCGAAGCCGTAGATGCTGTCCCGGTCTCCCAAAACCGCTATCCTATACATACAAGTCCCTCAGCCTTTCCCGGATCATGGCGCTGTCCAGCTCGTTGAGCTTTCCGGACAGAATGATCCGCACGGTGGCGATCTCGCTGCGGCGGGCAAGGACGTAGGCAAACAGGGGCCCCACAGTAAAGGGGTTGTTCTTCTGGCCCCGGATCAGCTCCATCACCTTGTCGTCGCACCACTTTTCAAACGCGGAATAGGATTCCCGCAGCTTTTCCGCCGCGCCCTCATAGGGGGTGGAGGAAAGGACTTCCAGCACGTCCTCCATGCTTTTGCAGGCGGCGGACAAAAGGGCCTCCCGGTCCAAGGTCCCGCAGGGGGCCAGGGCCGCGTCTAAGAAGTCCCGGTTCTTGCCGGTCTTGCAGGCCCGGGCCGCGATCTTGATGTCGGCAGTGGCCACGAACAGCTGGGCGTACTCCTCCAGCAGCTCGTCCTTTGACGCCTTGCCCTGTTCCAGTACGTCTTCTAAACAGGCCCGGTCCAAAATCACGTCGCAGAGCTGGCCGTCGCCGGTTTCCAGCAGGGTGTGGTAGGCCTTGTCGGCTGCCCGGGCCATGGAGGGGGGCAGGGGGGAAAAGTCGTTTTCCCGCACGCAGCCCATCATGGTTTCCGGCGAAACCGAGCCCCCGGGCAGGAACACGTTTACGGGTTCCGTGCCGGTGACCACGCATTTGACGGCCGCCTTTATATTGTTGTAATCGGTGGGGAGCAGCAGCACGTCGAAGGGGGAAAGGTCGTCGGTAAGCTCTCGGATCAAATCCCAGGTCTTTTCCTCCTCGGCGGCTAAAAGGGCCTCCGCGGAGGTCTCGCCGCTGCCCCAGCCCTTGTCACCCAGGGTGCGAAGGCATTCCCCGTAGCTTTTCAGGGACAAAAGCTGGTCCATATCCTGGCGGGTGAGCAGGGAAAGCTCCTTCGAGCGGATCCGTGCCACCGCGTAAATATAATCATTGCTCATGGCGGCTCCTTTTCTGTACGGGGGTCACGCCCCGGGGAACAGGATCTTCCCGGCGGCGTCGCGCAGCTCGCCCTCCGCCGCTTCAAAGATCGCCCGGAACGTGCAGTTGATATCGATGCCTCCGTAGATCAGAAGGAAGCCGCTTTCAATGTCACAGGGGGTGGGGGAGATGGCGATCTCCGCCCGGGGCGCCGCTTTTTTGAGCTGCTCCTCAAAGTCCGCGGGGAGCCGCTTCAAGTCTCGGGCGTTCAGGCGCATTTCGGCCTTTCCCTCCCGGGAAAACCTGGCGGCAAGCTGTAAAAGCAGGGAAAAATACTCCTCGTCGGGGGCATTTTCCAGAGAATCCAGAGTGCTGTCGATGGCCTCCCGGATCACCTGCTGCTTAAAGGACAGCATGGCGTTGCGCCGGGCGAGCTCGGTGGCGGAATCCGCCCGAGAGCGGATATCCTGGGCCTTTTCCTCCCCCTCGGCGAGGATCGCCGACGCCTTTTGGGCGGCCGCCTCCCGGGCGGCTTCCAGGATTTTACCGGCTTCCTCCCTGGCGGCGGAAAGCTGTTCCTCCGCCTCCCGCTTGGCGTCGCCGTCAATTTGACTGAGAATGGATTCCAGTCCGGTCATGGGATCACTCCTTCCTCGATGATGGCAGAAATCAGGGGCGGCGCCATCAGATATTCATGCCGCCCACGCCCACCACGGCGAGGATGGAGACCAGCAGCGCGAACACGGCGTAGGTTTCCACCATGGCCGGGAAGATCATGCCCTTACTGAACTGGTCGGGCTTTTTGGCCACCAGCGCGATGCTGGAAACGGCCGCCTTGGCCTGCTGCAGGGCGGAGACCCAGCCCACAATGGCCATGGGCAGGCAGGCCGCCAGGAACAGAAGGCCCTTTACAAGGCTGATGGGGCCGCCGGTGCCGCCGATGATGCCCAGCTGGCCCAGGGCGATAAAGCCGATGAGCAGGCCGTAGATGCCCTGTGTGCCGGGCAGCAGCTGCAGAACCAGCACCTTGCCGAACTTGGAAGGATCTTCCGTGACCACGCCGGCGGCGGCGCGGCCGGTCATGCTTACGCCGATGGCGGAGCCGATGCCGCCCATCAGAGTTGCGAGCGCTGCGCCCAGCAGGGCGAATACAATACCCAAATTATCCATGCTATTTTTCCTCCGTGATTTTGAAATATTTTGTATTTGCGGAGAAGGGCGTAAACTTCCGGCCGTTCCCCTCGTAAAACTTGCCAAAAAATTCCACGTACTGCAGGCGGTTGGTGTGCACGTAAGCGCCCAGCAGGTTGATAAGAATGTTCAGGGTGTGCCCGATGAGGAACACCACGATGAAGAAGATGGCGCCGATAACCCCGCCGCCCATCATGCTGCCCAGCTGGTTGAACACCGTGGCGATGACGCCGGTGG
>CAZBDS010000194.1:0-3518 GCA_964490735.1 uncultured Acutalibacter sp.
GGCAATGACGATTGCCATGGTAAAGGTCTTGCCGGAACCGGTAACGCCCAGCAGGGTCTGTTCCTTCATGCCGCTGTTTACGCCCTGCACCAGCCGGTCGATGGCCTCCGGCTGGTCGCCGGTGGGCTGAAATTTAGACATCAGCTTAAAATCCAAAGCCTTCCCTCTCCTTTCACTGGCCGCTGAAGCGCTTTTCCATTTCCCGCAGGGTTTCCAGGGTTTTTGCCTCCGCTCCCCGAATCAGCAGCTCCTGCTCCCGCAGCATGCCGCTGTCCAGGAACGAGTAGTAGTTGTCGTCCGCCAGGATAATGTGGTCGCACAGGTCGGCGCCGATGACGGACAGGGCCGTCAGCAGCCTGCCGGTGACGATCATGTCGTTAAAAGAGGGCACGGCGGCGCCGCTGGGGTGATTGTGGGCCAGAAACACGTTTTCCACGTTGTATTCGATGCACAGGTGCAGCACCCGCCTGAGATACAGGGGCACCTGGCTGGCGGAACCCTCGCAGATGAGGTCGTTATACACCACCCGGCCCAGGCTGTCCAGCAGCATCAGGCACACGGCCTCCGTTTTCCGCCCCAGAAACCTGGAGCGGAACAGCTCCACCGCGGAGGCGGTGTCGTACACCCGCCGAAGGTTCCAGGACCGTTCTTCCAGACAGGCCTGGGAAAGGCGGGTCACCAGCCGCAGAAACCCGGCGCCCTCTTCCCCCACTCCGGGGACCTGCCGCAGCGCTTCTTCCGGCGCGGCAAAAACGCCGTCCAGGCTGCCCATAGCCCGCAGCAGCCCCTGGCAGGCCTTTTGGGCTTCCTTCTCCGGCATTACATAGGCCAGGGCTTCTTCCAGCAGCCGGCGGCTCTGCTCCTCCGCCGGGTTTTCCCTCCGGGCGTCTTTTCCTTTTTCCACGGCCCATTCTCCCCTCTTGTTTTGCTCCTCTATCATATCGAACATTATTTCTATTGTCAAGTGGAAATTGGGAAAATCCGTTGCAAATTCCAGCCGGGTATGCTAGACTGAAACCGCTTGAACTCCGCCGGTTTCCGGCACAACTCTTTTGGGAAAGAAGGCCAATCTTATGAAACGTGTTCTTTTGCTGGGTGATTCCATTCGCATGGGCTACGACGATTATGTCCGGGACCTGCTCCAGGGCAAGGCGGAGGTCTACTACGAGGCCGAGGACAACGGCCGCTTTGCCGCCTATACCCTTTGGCAGGTGAAAAAAATCTTCCGGGACCACGGGGATTTTGACGTCATTCACTGGAACAACGGCTATTGGGACATGAACGTGGAGGCCCCCATCGAGGAGGCCATGCACCCCCTGGGGGAATATCTCCATTACCTTGGCCGGATCCTGGAAGACTGCCGCCGTCACGGCGCTCAGGTGATCTTTGCCACCACCACGCCCATCTGGGAGGGCGCTTCCCCCCGGGACCCCGCCGTGCAAAAGGCTTACAAAAATTACAGCGACGAGTGGGTCCGCATTTACAACGACGCCGCCAAGGCCCTGATGGCCAAGGAGCGGGTGCCCGTCAACGACCTGTACGCCCTGTGCCGGCAGGATCCCCAGTGCTACAAATGCGCCGACCTGCTGCACCTTACCGACGAGGGCTACCGGGCCTGCGCCGCCCAGGTGGCCGCCTGCATTGAGCAGTACCTGTAACGCCTTCGAGTCCATCTTCGATCCCCCTTTGCCGGCGGGCTTTCCCGCCGGCAATTTTTTTGCGCATTTTTCTTGACAAACCCAGCGGGAAAAGATATACTTCATTTATTAAATCGTTTACTTAATAAAAATAAACTGGGAAGGAGGGCTCACTCCATGAAAACCATGATCGCGTCGGATATGAAGCAGTTAAACCGCAAAGTGGTGTTCGATCTGGTCCGGGAACGGCGGACCGTGACCCGGGTGGAACTCTCCTCCCTGACAGGCATGAGCGGCCCCTCCATTCTGGCCATTGTCAACGCCTTTCTGGAAAAGGGCATTCTGCAGACTGCCGGCAAGCAGAACGGTTCTCCCGGCCGAAGCCCCGTCACCCTGTCCTTCAACCCCAACGCCGCCCTGGCCGTGGGTGTTGAGGCCGTAGGGGACCGGATCATTGCCGGCCTGGTCAATCTGGACGGCCAGCTTCAAAGCCGGGCAGAGGCTTCGATCCCCGCCAACCTGGGCCCCGGTTTTTTCCAGGCGCTCGGGGACCTTGTGGAACAGCTGACCGGGCCCTTAAGCCGGCAGGGCAAAACCTATACCGGCGTGGGGCTGGGCCTTCCCGGCGTACTGGATCCCAGCCGTCAGGTCATTCAGTTTGCCCCCTATTTCAACGTCAAAGAGCCCCTGCGCATCGCCGCCCAGCTGGCAGAATTGGAAAACCGGCTCGGCAAGCCTGTTTTCCCGGAAAACGACGTGAACGCCAGCGCCATAGGCGAGCATTATGTCCGGCGTTTGAAACGGGACATTCCCGACCTGCTGTACGTTTCCGCCGGCACCGGCGGCCTGGGCGCGGGGCTGATCCTGGACGGGAATCTGCGCCGGGGACTGCGGGGCCTGTGCGGTGAGATCGGCTACGTCTTTTCCCGGGAAAAGGACTCGGTGACCCGGGAAAACGCCGGACAGCTGGAAACCAGCCTTTCCCACCGGGCTTTGAGCGGGCGGTTCCCAAATTACGGTTCCCTGGGACAAACGGACGAAAACATGATCCGCTATGTGGTGGAGCTGCTGGCGCCCCCCATCGCCAACCTGGTAAACATACTGGATCTGGACACCGTGGTCCTGGGCGGCCGGCTGATGGCCGACGGAGGGCGCTCTTTGACAGAAGCCCTGTCAGCCTCGGTGCAGGCCCACGCCCTGTCCCCTGTCCGAATAGAGCAGGGCATGGAGCACGCCTGCGTGGCGGGCAGCGCTCTGCTGGCTTTCGACGAGCTTTGGGATACCATTTTGTAAGGAGTGGACGCTTATGCGCACAGAATTGACCGGCGCCGTGGATATCGGAGGCACCAAAGCGGCGGTGGGGATCGTAAGCCCCGACGGCCTGATCCTGGCGGAGGACCGCTTTCCTTCCACCGGCGGCGGGATCACCGCTTCTCAGGCCGTCCAAAAAATCGTGGAGCTTCTCCGGAAGCAGTGCCTTGCCCTGAAGATCCCCCTGTCCGGCCTGCGGGGGATCGGCGTTTCCTGCGCCGGCCCCGTAGATTTGGAACAGGGCACTGTGGAAAATCCCTATACCCTGCCCGGCTGGGAGGGATTTCCTCTTGTGCGGGAGCTGTCTGAGGCCGCAGAACTGCCCGTCCGCATGGAAAACGACGCCGACGGCGCTCTGCTGGGAGAGATCTTCCTTCGAGGACTGCAGGACAAAAAGGTCCTGATGGTCACCCTGGGCACCGGCGTGGGCGTGGCCTTTTGGGGAAACGGGAAGCTGTACCGCAGCGGGAAATATCACCCGGAAATGGGCCACGTTATCGTGTCCTCCGAAGGGGAGGACTGCTACTGCGGCCACCGGGGCTGCTTTGAAAGCCGCTGCTCCGGCAAGGC
>CAZBDS010000195.1:0-3508 GCA_964490735.1 uncultured Acutalibacter sp.
CCTCCAGCGTGGGCGGGCTGTCCGGCGCCTTTATCCCCGTCACCGAGGACGCCGGCATGATCGAAGCCGCCCGCAGCGGCTGCCTGACCCTTACGAAGCTGGAGGCCATGACCGCCGTGTGCTCCGTGGGCCTGGACATGATCTGCATTCCCGGCGACACCGCCCCCGAGGTGATCTCCGGCATCATCGCCGACGAGGCCGCCATCGGCATGGTCAATTCCAAAACCACCGCCGTCCGGGTCATTCCCGCCGTGGGCCGCAAGGCCGGCGACGAGCTGGACTTCGGCGGGCTGCTGGGCCGGGGGCCCATCATGGCTGTGAACACCGCCTCCCCCGCCGAGTTCGTCCATCGGGGCGGCAAGATCCCCGCCCCCCTGCAGAGCCTGAAAAACTGACGACGACCCAGACTGAGGAGTAAACCATGGCAAAAAAGAAAAAGGTAAAGCTTACCAAGGAGGAACGCAAAGCAAAACGGGCCCGGGGCTGGGCGGACATAAAGGCCGAGGCCAAGGCGCACCCCGTGCTGTTTTCCGCCTATTTTATCCTGCGGGCTCTGGTGATAGCCGTGATGGTCCTGCAGTTTTTCAACCGCAAATATTACGACGTCTTTCTCTGCGCCCTTACGCTTACGCTGTTCCTGATCCCCAGTTTTGTGGAGCGCCGGCTCCACATCGACGTGCCCAACACCCTGGAGGTCATCATTCTGCTGTTCATCTTTTCGGCGGAGATCCTGGGGGAGATTTCGGAGTACTATCTCATCTTCCCCTTCTGGGACACCATGCTCCACACCATCAACGGCTTTCTGATGGCCGCCATCGGCGTGGCCATGGTGGACATTCTGAACCGCTCCAAAAAATTCAAGGTGCGGCTCTCCCCGGTGTTCCTGGCACTGACAGCCTTCTGCTTTTCCATGACCATCGGCGTGCTGTGGGAATTCTTCGAATACGGCATGGACTGCTTCTTCGGCATGGACATGCAGAAGGACTTCTGGATCTCCACCGTAAATTCCGTTTCCCTGCACCCCGACGGAAAAAACGAAGTGGTCTCCATTGCCATTGAAAGCGTGGTGGTCAACGGGGAACCCTGGCCCGGCTATCTTGATATCGGACTTCACGACACCATGAAGGACCTGCTGGTGAACTTCATCGGCGCCGTCATTTTCTCCGTCATCGGCATGCTGTACGTCATGGGCCGGGGCAAGGGGAAATTTGCTCCCAGGTTCATTCCCAGACTGAAAGAACATGAGCTCCCGCCCGACGGCGGCGAAAAGTCGCCCCTGTTGGAACCCATTCCCCTGGGCGAAAAGGACGACGGGGAAAGCAAATAAAGGAGAGGATTTTCTATGGAAACCATCATCACCACAAAACAGGGTAAAATAGAGGGTTTAAAAAGCGGGGACGGGAAAACCGTCATCTTCCGGGGAATCCCCTACGCGGAGCCTCCCGTGGGAGAGCTCCGCTTCCGGCGGCCCCAGGCGAAATCCCCCTGGGAGGGGGTGCGTCCCTGTAAGGAATTCGGCCCCCGGTGCCCCCAGGCCGACCTTTCCAAAATGGACTTTTACGGCAAGGAATTTTACGATGAAATGGTGCCTCCCTGCGATGAAGACTGCCTTACCCTGAACATCTGGACCCCCGCCGAAGCGGAGGCCGGGGATCAGCTTCCCGTGCTGTTCTGGATCCACGGCGGCGCGTTCCTGCACGGCTGCGGCAGCGAAAAGGAATTCGACGGGGAGGGCTTTGCCAAAAAGGGCGTTATTCTGGTTTCCGTCAACTACCGGGTAAATGCTTTCGGCTTTTTCACCCACCCCGAGCTGGAAGGGGAAAATCCCGAGCATGTTTCCGGCAACTACGGCATTCTGGACCAGATCTTTGCCCTTGGCTGGGTGCGGGACAACATTGAGGCTTTCGGCGGCGATCCCGAAAAGATCACCCTGGCAGGCCAATCCGCCGGCTGCATGAGCGTGCAGGCCATCATTTCCTCTCCCCTGGCCCGGGGCATGGCGCGGGGCGCCATTCTGCAAAGCGGCGGCGGACTAAACGCCATTCACGAGACCCCCGGAAAAGAGCCGCTGCAGGCCTCCTCCCGAAAGCTGATGGAGCTTTTGCAGGTACAGACCGTGGCGCAGCTGAGGCAGATCCCTGCCGAACAGCTGCGGGACGCCGCCTATGCCGTGGCCGGGGAGGGCCCCCTGCCCTGGACGCCCCATCAGGACGGCTGGCTGCTGCCCGGCACCACCGACCAGCTGGCCTTGGAGGGGAAAATCCACGACATCTCTTACATGATCGGCTCCTGCGGCAAGGACATCGGCGGCAAGGACCTTTTGCAGCAAAGCGGCCTGCGCTGGTGCGAAAACCAGGAAAAGCTGGGCCGGAAGCCCGCCTACCTCTATTTCTTCGACCGGGACCTTCCCGGCGACGACGCGGGATCTTTCCACTCCAGCGAGCTGTGGTACGTCTTCCAGACCCTTCCCCGGTGCTGGCGGCCCTGGGAGCCCTGCGACATGCGGCTTTCTGAAATTATGTCAACTTACTGGGCAAATTTCGTCAAGACCGGCGATCCCAACGGCCCCGGCCTGCCCCAATGGGAGCCCTGCACGGCGGACTGCCGGAAGCCCCTGGTCCTGAAAGAGACCGTAAAGCAGTGACGAAAAAATTTTTTGAGGCCCGCAGGCGTTGTATTTTCTACACCAATGTGTTAAAATAGAAGAAAACTATCGGCAAACAGCGCTTGGGCCAAAGTCCGCTGCGCATTTTCCTAAAGGATGTGTTTCTCGTGATCACTGGCAGCCAACTGAAAAACGCGATTATCTCGGGTTCCAACAATATCGTAAAATACCGCAAACAGGTGGATGAGCTGAACATTTTCCCCGTGCCCGACGGCGACACCGGCTCCAACATGTCCATGACCATGACCGCCGCCGTGGAGGAGCTGCAGAAGCTTTCCGACGGTGCCGCGGCCGGAGAGGTGGCGAAAAAGGCCGCTTCCGCCATGCTGCGGGGCGCCCGGGGCAATTCCGGCGTGATCCTTTCCCTGCTGTTCCGAGGCTTTTCCAAGGGCCTGGAGGGCAAGGAGGAGATTGCCGCCGAAGATCTGGCCCAGGCTTTGGAACTGGGGGTGACCGCCGCCTATCAGGCCGTGATGAAACCCACCGAGGGCACCATGCTCACCGTGGCCCGGGTGGCCTCTGAGCGGGCCCGGGAAGCCCTGGAGCTGGCCGGCGAGGACCCGGCCGATCCCACCCAGGTCTGGGACGCCGCCTGCATCGGTGCCGGCGAGGCCCTGGAGGAGACCCCCGAGCTTTTGCCCGTGCTGAAAAAGGCTGGCGTGGTTGACGCGGGCGGCCAGGGCGTGTGCCTGATCTTTGAGGGCATGCTCAGCGTGTTCCGCAGCGGCATCATCATTGAATCGGGCTTGTCCGAAGAAGAGCGGGCCCAGGAAACCGCCGAATTCTTCCGCAATGTGGCCGCCGAGTTTGACAGCGAGATCCATTTCACCTACTGCACCGAAT
>CAZBDS010000196.1:0-3477 GCA_964490735.1 uncultured Acutalibacter sp.
CTCCGCCTGCAGATAGGTGCCGCCCACCTTGGGCATGCGCTTGGCCATGTAGGCAGCCAGCTCCGTCTGGGGGGTGATGGGATAGCCGAAGAAATGGTGGCAGCCGGCCCGAATGGCCGCTTCCGCCAGGGCCTCGTTGCCCTTCATCAAAACCTTTTCAGACATATGTATCTTCCTTTCGCTCTTATTTCTCGACGGTGATGGCCGTGTCGGGACACATGGTGGCGCAGGCGGCGCAGCCCACGCACTTTTCGGGCTCCATCAGCCTGGCCGGGTGGTAGCCCTTGGCGTTCAGCTTTTCCTTTGCCAGCGCGATAAGCTTAAGCGGGCAGGCGTTAACGCACATGGAACAGCCCTTGCACACGGTTTCATCTACAATGATCCTTGCCATTTTTATTCCCTCCTGTATGTGGATTCATCTCTATTCAAATACTGTTATTGACTGCTTTCTTCTTCCCAGAAAAATTTTACGTACCGTTTGATCCGCTTAAAGCCCGGCAGCTCTTCCCCATCTTTTAGGGCGAAGTCCGGCGCAGTGGAGTACAGCAGCGGCAGGTTTGTAAGCTCCGCGGTTTTTTCCGCAAAAGGCAGGGCATGAAGCAGCGTTTCCCGGCAGGTCTCCACGCCCAGGTGGGAGTTGTTTACAAGCCCCGTGGCTTTCAGACGGGAAGCGGCTTCGATCTCCATTAACAGGGCGGCGGCTTCCTCCGGCGTTTGGGACAGGGCCCTGTACCGGTTGATGACGTAGAGCATGTTATAGCCGGTTCCGGCAAAATGGGAATGGAGGCCGCCCAAGGCCGTAACGCCCGCGTCGTCCCCGCCGGCGTCGATGAACACCCGGCCGGACTCCTCCTCAAACAGGCCGAAAAGCTCCGGCGGCAGCGTGGGAGTGTCCAAGGTGGTGCCGGCAAACACCGGGGCCACCAGGCGGATTCCCGCCTTTTCCAGCAGGTCCTTATATTCCGACGAGCGGAAATAAGGGTTTACCACGTCCAGGTCCGCCACCGTTACCGGGCCGCCTTGCCGGGCCGCTTCCAGGGCCAGGTTCAGCGTCAGATTGGTTTTGCCGCAGCCGTAGTGGCCGCATATCACGGTGATCCTGTCTTTCGATTGCATAAAAAATTTTCCTTTTTGCGCAGGTCGCGCAGAGGGTCCCGAAAAGGGCCGGGGCGCAACCCGGAGCTTCCCCTGCGGCGTTATTGCATATCATAGCACAAAACGGCCGGTGATTCAACAAGAAATGACTGCTTCAATCTGCTAAATTCTTCCCTCTGAAGATAAGTTTGTTAAATGTTCACAATTTGTTTCCGGAAACTTCAAAATCCCCTTATGAGCTATTCACAATAACAGGGTAGACTAAAGTCACAACAGAGAAAGAAGTAAGCGCTTCTAAGGATTTCCTGTTTTGCCATATACTTACTGTCCATCTGTCGGACGGCGGCGGCTTTAGCCACTGCGATGCCAACGTCCGGCAGATGCGGCAGACCAAAAATTCTCGCCCCTGTATTCATGATACAGGGGCGTTTTAATTTGGAAAAATAATTTTCAGACCGGGTGGCAGAGTAAATTCGGGACCGAAAAAGCGCGCCTTGGCAAACGCGCTTTATACTGATGTCCCGAAAGGGGATGAGAACTATCAAAGCTTTAAAAATCAACAAACGATCCTTTTGTAAAGCCGTGCGCATGTTCGCCCTGAGTGTAGGAGCCACTGCCCTGTGCATGCTGTCCTCCCTGGGGCTGCTGGGATGGGACGCCGGGGCGCTGGAAGCCTCCGCTTTTAATAGCGGCGCTTCCGCTCTGCCCGCCGCCGTTCCCGCTGCCGTGACCGCGCAAGTCCCCGAAAAAGTGGTGCCGCTGGGCTCGGTGTTCGGCATTAAGCTGTTTACCGACGGCGTTATTGTTGCCTCCCTTTCCGACATTTATACGGAAAACGGCCTGCGCTGTCCGGCGGAAGAGGCGGGTATCAAGCCCGGCGACTATGTGCTGGAAGCCGAAGGCTGTCCCGTAGAAAACAACAAGGCCCTGGCCAGCATCGTCGGCAGCAGCGGAGGGAAGAGTATCCGGCTGAAAATGAAACGGGGCGAAAGCATTTTTAACGTTAACGTGGCCCCGGTGTTCGGGGAAGGCTCTTTTAAGACGGGTATGTGGGTCCGGGACAGCGCCGCCGGCATCGGCACACTGACCTTTTACGATCCCGCCTCCGGTTCCTTCGCGGGGCTGGGCCACGGCATCTGCGACACCGACGCCGGAAGCGTGATGTCCCTGAAGCGGGGCCAGCCGGCGCCCATCACCCTGTGCGGCGTGGTGCGTGGCGAAGCCAATCAGCCCGGGCAGCTCCAGGGCTATTTTTCCTCGGAAGAGGACCTGGGCCGGCTGATGAGCAACAACGAGACCGGCGTATACGGCACGCTGGAGGAGATCCCCACGGGCCAGGCGGTGGAAGTGCTGCCCAGGGACCAGGTGAAAACCGGCCCGGTGCAGATTCTGGCCACCCTGGACGAAAACGGCCCCCAACCGTATGACGCCGAGATCCTTCGGATCAGCGCGAAAAACCAGAGGACCAAAAATCTGGTGCTCAAGGTCACCGACCCCGCCCTGCTGGAGATCACCGGCGGCATCGTGCAGGGCATGAGCGGCTGCCCGATCCTGCAGGACGGAAAGCTCTGCGGCGCGGTGACCCACGTCTTCACGGAAGACCCCACTATGGGCTACGGCATCTTTGCCCAGACCATGTGCGAGGAAACCGCCATATGTAGTATGTCGAAGTAAGTCAAAACACAATATTCTCCGGTTTTAAGCCACTTTTCGCCGTTTTTCGGCAAGATAATTTTCCGGATTTTTCCTGAAAACCCCTTGCCTTTCCCAGATAGTTATGGTAAGATTTCTTCACAACCAAATATTTCCGGGAGGTTTATCATGGAAAAGGAAATAAAGATAATTATTTGTTCGGAAGACGGCGAATGGGGCCGGGAGACCCTTCAGAAGCTTTCCCAAAAAGGAGGCAGTGTCACCTTTGTGGAACGGGACGGCACCCGCCTTTTGGCAAAAATTAAAGAGGAGCGGCCCCAGATCGTCGTAATGGAGCTGTTCATGCCGGGCCTGGACGCCATTGGCGTAATCCACGGCGCGGCACAGGAGCCTTCCCTGGAAAAGCCCCTGTACATAGTAACCGCCTCTTACACCACGCCCATGCTGGAGCGGGAGGTCGTCAGCGCCGGAGCCGCCTACTTTGCCCTGTCCCCTTACAACAAGGATGAAATGGCGGACCGCATGCTTTCGCTGTACTCCATGCGCGGCAAGCATTTTGACTCCGAGCCGATGAGCCCCAGCCTGCGGGTGCAGGTAACGGAAATCCTCCACCAGATCGGCGTGCCCGCCCACATTAAAGGCTACCACTATCTGCGGGATTCCATTATGATGGCCATTGAGGATCCGGAGATCATCAACGCGGTGACCAAGCAGCTGTACCCCAGCGTG
>CAZBDS010000197.1:0-3470 GCA_964490735.1 uncultured Acutalibacter sp.
GGAAATGGTGACCCGATCTTCCGAGAAGGTGGGCTGTCCCGAGGCAAAGCCGTTATCGGCACTGTATTTGATATCGCTCTCGATGTTAAGGGTAATCTCTTTATAGCGGTCGTACTCCACGTTGATCTCCTCGGGGTTGACCGACACGATGCTGTAGTCGGATACCGCAGTCTTCTTGGCCGCCCGCACCGGGACCGTCATCTTCTGCAGGGTGTTCCCTGTCAGCTTGGTAGAAGTGGGGTTCAGGGTGGCGGTCACTTCAAAGTCGTCGGCGGTCAGCTTCCCGGTGATCAGGCTGTTGCCGGAAATCTCCAGATCCGCCGTGCTGTAGGACATGCCGAAGACCCGCAGGCCGTCGGCCTCCGCCGCGGCGGAAAGCTTGGGCGTAATGGGCACGTCGCTCACCTTCCGGTTGCTTTCACTCTGCTGGGACGCCATGACAAACCAGATAATCAGCGCCACGCAGAAGGAGAAGATCAGCACAAAGGTATTGTGGTAAAAGATGTTGCCAAAGCTGAATTTCCGGCCGGGTTCCCGGCTGCTTCTCTTTTCGTCACTCACGGCCGCGCCCTCCTTTCCCGGAAGAGCCGGAGCCGATCCCCAGCTTGTCCAGTATTTTTTTGCTGCCGGCGGCGGACTTTTCCCCGCCGCTGATCAGCTCTTTTTCCAGGGCCTCCGCCAGGGTGACCCGGTTGTAGTCCCGGGTCAGTTTCCCGTCCACGGCAATGGAGATCTGGCCGGTCTCCTCAGAGACCACCACTACCACCGCGTCGGAATTTTCGCTCATGCCCAGGGCGGCCCGGTGCCGGGTGCCCAGCTCGGCGCTGACATTCTCACTGGCGGTCAGGGGCAGGATACAGCCGGCGGCATATACCTTGCCGCCGCGGATAATCATGGCCCCATCGTGCAGAGGGGCTTTGTTGAAAAAGATATTCCCGATCAGCTGGGCGGAGGGATCAGCCTCCACAATGGTGCCTGTGGCGGTGATCTCTCCCAGCTTGGTATGACGTTCAAAGACGATCAGCGCGCCCATGCGCAGTTGCTGCAAAAGGGCGGTGGCCTCCACAACCCCGTTGATGGCCCGGCGGGTCTCCGCCCTGCCCAGGTCCTTTTCCCTGCCCGCCATCACGCTTGCCAGCGACTGGCCCACCTTGGTGCGCCCCACTTGTTCCAGGGCTTTGCGGATCTCCGGCTGGAACAGGATCACCACCACAATCAGGGTGGATTGGAAGAAAGCCCGCAGCAGAGAAGTGACCATCAACAGATCCAGATAACTGGACACCAGGAACAGGGCCACGGCCAGGAAGATCCCCTTCACCAGCTGACCCGCCCGGGTCTCCCGCACCAGCTTGATCAGCTCGTACAGCAGGAAGGTAACGATCAAGATGTCAACGGCGTCTTTCAAGGTGAACCGGCGGGCTATGCCTACAATCGTCTGCCCAACGGGATACAGGAAGCTCATTACACCGTCCATTGCCGTCATCCCTTTCTTTTCGAATTCTCGCGATACGCCCTTAGCGACGTATACGATGTTTATTTTACCATAGAAAAAGCGCAAAGGAAAGACTTTTTCCGCTTTAACCCAAAAGTTTTTCTCACTTTTTTCCCAAAGCTGCTGCCTGCACTCTGACAGCCAAGACCTCCAGCTCCTGCCTGCGGGTAAAGACAGAGGGCGACACCCGCACCGTTCCTTCGGCTGTGCCCATTTTGCTGTGTGCCGTGGGCGTACAGTGCAGGCCGCATCGCACCGCGATCCCCGCCTTGGCCAGCCGCTCCCCCATGGCCTCGCTGGGAATCCCCTCCACGTTGAAGGAAAGCACCGGCAGGAAATAGGGAAACTCCGGCCTTTGGGTGTACAGCTTTACCCCGGGGATCCGGGAAAGGCGGTCGTACAGAAAGCCTGTTTTTTCCAGCTCCCCCCGCCAGATCCGCTCCGGGCCCATCTTTTTGACAAATTCCATACCGGCCCGCAGCCCCAGGATTCCCGGGACGTTCTGGGTGCCGGACTCGTACCGCTCCGGCGGGTCCTCCGGCTGCCGCAGTTCCCGGGACTGGGTGCCCGTTCCGCCCTCCACCAGGGTGGCAAGCGTATCTTCCGGGTCCCGGAAGATCAGCATGCCTGTGCCCATGGGGCCGTACAGGCCTTTGTGCCCGGCGCAGCAAAGGTAGTCGATGCCGCTTTCCATCAGGTTGATGGGCACCAGTCCGGCGCTCTGGGCGCAGTCCACGCACAGCTTCGCCCCATACTGGTGGCACAGGGCCGCAATGCGCTCCACCGGCGTCCGAATGCCGAACACATTGGAGGCCTGGGTGCACACCACCAGCCGGGTGTTGGACTGGATCGCCTTTCGGAAGGCGTCCACGGTGGCGTCGTTGTCACAGGGGGTCACCTCCGCCGCCGTATAGGAGATCCCCCTTCCCTTCAAAGCCTCCAGGGGCCGCATGACCGCGTTGTGCTCCAGGTCGGAAACCACTACATGGTCCCCCGGCTTCAAAAAACCTTTCAGCACCAGGTTCAGAGCCTGGGTGCAGCTGGGCTGGAACACCACGCACTCCGGTCCCGGAGCCCCGAACAGCTCTGCCGCGCACCGGCGGCAGTCATACACCGCCTGAGAAGTGCGCAGGCTCATCTCATATCCGCTGCGGCCCGGATTGGCCCCGTACTCCACAAAGGCCCGCCGGACGGCCTCCCGCACCTGGGGCGGCTTTGGATAGGTGGTGGCGGCGTTGTCCAGATAGATCATCCGCCATCATCCTGTTCCACTCTGCCCAGAATTTTTATTTTGTGCTCCCGCAGGATCTGTTCTGCGTCGTCCGCGTTCCGCGGCACGTAGATGCCGTACCCGCAGCCGGTTTCCGCCGTTCTGGGGACGCGCTCCACAAAGGCCTGAAAGCCCCGCTGCACCAGCAGCTCCCTGCCGCGAATGGCATAGGTCACGGAACTTACCACAATCAAGGGCTTGCCCAAAAAAATCACCTCGTTCAATTTGCAAAAAAAGGATCGACGAATTCCTCGCCGATCTCAGTTTATGCCGTTCGTGGACAACATGTTCTCCCCTTACCGGAGCTTTTCCAGCAGGCACACCGCCGAAGCGGCCATGCCCTCTCCCAAGCCCGTAAAGCCCAGGCCCTCCTCGGTGGTGGCCTTTACGCTTATCCTGTCCGGGTCCGCGCCGCAGGCCCGGGCCAGGTTTTCCCGCATTTGGCTGATATAGGGGGCCACCTTGGGCCGCTGGGCAATCAGCGTGCAGTCCAGATTGCCCAGGGCGTAGCCCCGCTCTCCCACCACGCGGCACACCTCCCACAGCAGTTCCAGGCTGTCCGCCCCTGCGTACTTGGGATCCGTATCCGGGAACAGGTGCCCGATATCACCCAAAGCCGCGGCTCCCAGCAGGGCGTCCGCCGCCGCGTGGGTGAGCACGTCGGCGTCCGAATGACCCAGCAGACCCTTTTCAAAGGGGATCTCCACC
>CAZBDS010000198.1:0-3455 GCA_964490735.1 uncultured Acutalibacter sp.
AAGGCAAAGATCACAGCGCAGATCAGCACCACGCCCACACCCAGCACCTTGCCGGTCTGCTTCAGCTTCTGCTGCAGCGGGGTCTGGGGGGCGCTTTCGTGTTCCAGCATTTTGGCAATACATCCCATGCCCGTATCCATTCCGGTAGCAACTACAAGGCCTACTCCCGCCCCAGAGGCCACCCCGGTGGAAGCGAACAGCGTGTTCCTTCGCTCGGCCAGGGGAGCGTCCTCGGAGCAGATGGAAACAGCGTCCTTTTCGGCAGGCACCGATTCCCCGGTAAGGGCGGATTCCTCCGCTTTCAACTCCACACTTTTGATGAGCCGGATATCGGCCGGAACTAAATCTCCGGCAGACAAGATCACCACGTCGCCGGGGACCAGCTCCCAGCTTTCCACCGTGCGCCTGCGGCCGTCCCGCAGCACCCTGGCGTGGGGCGAAGACAGCTTTTGCAGGGCCGCGATCGCCCTATCCGCTTTCATCTCCTGGACCATGCCGATCACCGCATTGCAAAGCACAATGGCCAGAATGATGATAGAATCCACAAACTCGCCGTCGCCCCGCATGCGGGACACCAAAAACGACACGGCGGCAGAAGCCAGCAGGATCAGCACCATAAAGTCCTTGAACTGATCGAGAAAACGCATGAACAGGCTTTTACGCTTCGTCGTTTGGATTTCATTTCTTCCGTACCGAGCCAGCCTCTTTCGGGCCTCTTCCCCGCTTAAGCCCCGTTCGGGGTCCGTTTCCAGTCTTTCGGCGGCTTCACGCCAGCTGATGCTATGAAGCTCCATCATTTCTCCTCCTCGAGTTCCGGCGGGCCCAACAAGACCCTTTTCAAGAATCTGTAGTTAACACAGTTCATAAATCCGGTCTAAGACCTGAACTTATGCCGCCCTGCTTAAAAATCGGCACTTGCCGATATTTAAGTGCGTTTACTATATACGCCAATCCTTAACTTTTTATGAATCTCCGGAAAAAGGGGCAAAAGGAGGAAAAAGTATGCTATAATAGCCCAGGGCGCAGAGAGTCCGGCGGCTTTAGAAAGTTCCGCCCACTCCGCATGGCCCGCAAAAACGTGACGCAAGGAGTACGCTATGGATTGGACAAATCCCTTTGACAATGCCTTGATGGGGCTGATTCAGGAAAATCTTCACAACGCCGTAACGGATACGGTGTTCCCCATCATTACTTATCTGGGCGAGGCCGGCTGTTTTTGGCTTCTTCTCTCCCTGGTCCTACTGCTGTTCAAAAAGACCCGGAAATGCGGGATCTACGCCCTGTGCGCCGTAGCGTTGGGATTCCTGTTGGGAGAGCTAGGGCTTAAGCAGCTTTTCTGCAGGCCCAGGCCGTTCCAGACTATATCCCGTGATATCCGCCTGCTGATTCCTTTCCCCGGCGGCTATTCCTTCCCCTCGGGGCACACTACGGCGTCTTTTGCGGCAGCTGCCGTCTACTTCAAATTCTCCAAAAAGTGGGGCGCCGCCGCTTTAACTCTGGCGGCGTTGATCGGCTTTTCCCGGGTCTTCCTGTTTGTCCACTGGCCCACAGACGTGCTGGCTGGAGCGGCCCTGGGCGTGGGAGCGGCCCTGCTGATCCTGTGGCTTGCGCCGAAAATCGAGGCAAAACGCCGAAAGGACGAAGCGGAGCTGGAGGAGGGATAAACTCCGACCACAGCGGCTTTGCCCTCAAAACATAATGAAAAGGCATGAAAGCCCACGCGCTTTCATGCCTTTTGTTTTTTGCGTTTTTTGTGCGGGAATCACTCCTGGGGACAGACCACCACTTTGATGGACTCGCTGCCCATCTGGGCGGCAATGGCGTTGTCCATCTGGTCCAACGGGAATTTGTGGGTGATAATCCGGGAGAAATCCAGCTTGCCGGCGTTGAGAAGCGCCACGGCCCGGTCATGGGTATCGGGGTTTACAAAGGAGCCCTTGATAGTCAGCTCCTTTTTATATACGTCAAAGAGGGGCAGGTCAAAGGTGGACTGGGGCTTGGGCACGCTGAACAGCACAATGGTGGCGCCCTTTTTCGCGAACCGGAAGGCGCTCTTCACCGCGGGCAGATTGCCCACGCACTCGATCACCACATCGGCGAATTCCGCGGGGACCTCCCCGGCAGTGGGGTCCACCGCCTGGGCCGCGCCCACACTCAGGCCCACTTCACGGCGCTTGGCGTCGGGCTCACTGAGCACCACCCGGGCCGCGCCGGACAGCTTAGATAACTGGACCATGATCAGACCGATGGCGCCGCCGCCCACAACGCAGACGGTGTTGCCGGGCCTGATCCCCGCCAGGTCGATCCCGTGGAGGCAGCAGGCCACCGGCTCTGCCATAGCGCCGGCTTCCAGGGGAAGTTCGGACGCCAGCTTGAAGGCCTGGGCCTCCGGCACCAGGCTGTATTCCGCAAAGCCGCCGTTGCGGGTCACACCGATGGCTTCCATGCTCTCGCAAAGCTGCTTCTTGCCGTTACGGCAGTATTCGCATTTGCCGCAGTAGATGTTGGGGTCTACGGTCACGTGGTCGCCGGGCTTTAAAGAGGTTACCCCTTCCCCCACCTCCACGACGACGCCGGAATACTCGTGGCCCAGCACGACCGGCGGGGTCACGTCGGCGGAGCCGGGCTCGCCGTGATAGATGTGCACATCTGTACCGCACACGCCGCAGACCATATTCCGCACGACGATCTCACCTTTTCCTGCTTTGGGCATTTCCGTTTCCCGGACCTCGAAGGTCTCGTTTCCAACAAAAAACGACGCTCTCATAAAGACAAATCCTCCCCTTGTGGTATTGAGTATTTCATACCACGGGCAGAGGAATTTGTCAATGGTTTTGTTCGCGTTCCTGCTCCGAAAGGTGCAATTCTCCGCGTTTTTGCTTGATTGCATAGTCTGAGTGCAGCGCATAATTATAGGACTTGAGCAAAAGAAAAATCGGAGTATCCTTATGAGATACTCCGACGTGTAATAGCGAAACACTATAGATATTTTTAAGCCCACTCAAAATTATCTTTTCCGGCGCCGACTTCAAAATGATATTTTCCGATACCAAGATCGATGCCTGCAAAGTGACCGCTGTCACAGGTAAGGTACACCTTGTTTCCGTCGCCCCTGACTGTGAAAGCCTGCTTGTTCAAGGCAGTAGGAGCCAGAAGCAAGGCGTCTACACCATCAATGAACCACTGAGGGGCGGTACCTTTGTAGCTGCTGATTTCCGCTGCGGTTTTGGACTTGTGGGGAACACCCTGCGTCTGACCGTAACCGATCGCCAGCACACCATTAATACGAACAGCACCGCTGTTCATATTTTTCTGTGCTCCCTTGGCATTATACATTCCGCCAACCCACCAAGTGTTGAGGCCAAGAGTTTGTGCATACAAAATCATATCTGCGCCGCAATAGCCCAGCTTTTCGTCAAGGTCCGCAGAGTCCGGACCGGCCAAAACAATATAGT
>CAZBDS010000199.1:0-3423 GCA_964490735.1 uncultured Acutalibacter sp.
CCGAGCGCGAGCGCCGGGCCAAGATTTTGGACGCCGAGGGCGAGAAGCGCAGCGCCATTCTGATCGCTGAGGGCCAGAAGGAGTCCGCCGTGCTGCGGGCCGACGCCGTGAAGGAGACCAAGATCCGGGAGGCCCAGGGCGAGGCCGAGGCCATTTTGACCGTGCAGAAGGCCCGGGCGGAGGCCATTCGGCTGATGAACGAGGCCGGCCCCACCGATCCCGTCATTGCCTTGAAGAGCCTGGAAGCCTTTGAGAAGGCCGCCGACGGCAAGGCCACCAAGATCATTGTGCCCTCCAATATCCAGAGCCTGGCGGGCCTGGCGGTGTCCGTCAAGGAGCTGATGGGAAAGGACAAGGCGGAGAGCTGAGGAAGAATCCACTGCTTTCTCCGCAGAAAGGAAGTCGATCTCCATGAATCAGGATCCCAACCGGCAGAACCCGCAGGGTTCTCCAAATTCATACCAGCAGTCGCAATATCCGGGACAGCAGCCCCAATACCCCGGGCAATATCCTCAGTATCCCGGTGGACAGCCCGGTTTCCAGGGGCGTCCCCAAAGGCCCGGGTGGCTGGTTCCGCTGATCGTGGTGGCGGTGGTGGGCGTGGTGCTTTCCGCCGTGCTGATCGGCGTGCTCATCGGCGGCGGTATGTCCCGGGGCCCTGTTTCTGAAGAGGCCCCGGCGGCGCCCTCTTCCGCTGTGAGAAGCGTCCCTGAAGAAGAGCCCACCCCCGCGCCAGATTCCACCGAGGCCCCGGCGGCCTCTGCGGAGGTTCCCGCCGAACCTTCCTCTCAGGCTGCCCCCGCCAAGTCCGGCAAGGTGTGGAGCGAGGGCGAATGCCTGGACGAGGCCATCGACTGGATCGAGGATTCGCAGCAGTTTATAGAGGACTATGCTTTTGAGCCCCTGGGCTGTGTGGACGATTTTGACGGCGACGGCTATCGGGATTTCCTTGCGGTCTATCAGGCCCAGGCCGGGAACGGAATGATCTATGCGGCCTACTGCGCTTTCACTTTTCTGGAGGACGGCCCCAAGCTGCTGAAGGACGGGGTCCTTTACCAGGAGGTGGGAGGCAACGGCGGCTCCCTGGGAATAGCCAAGGGGAGAGACGGCTCGATTTACCTTACCCGCTTTACCAGAGAGCCCGACGGCGACGGCCCTCATAATTTTTATGAGTACGAGCTTTGGGACAGCCTGGGCGAAACCGGGGAAAACATCTACCGCATGGAAAGCCAATGGAACGTGGATTACCCGGAGAAGGGGACCTATCTCCTGGGCGGGAAAAAGGTGGATAAATCCGCCTTTGAAGCCAGCCGGGAAAACTATGAGGAAATGTACTCCATCGATATCGTACAGGGCCACGGCAACAGTGAAATGAACGGCGTGGACTTCGACACCCTGGAAAAATGGTATGGAGACTGAAATATTTGGAAAGACGGTGATAACATGCCTTTTATCGATGTAAGACTGAGCTGCGGCTTGGACGGGGCCCAGGAAGAGGCCCTGAAGGCCGAGCTGGGAAAAGCCATCGCGCTGATTCCCGGAAAATCCGAGGGCAGCCTGATGATCCAGTTTACCGACCACTGCCGCCTCTGGTTCGGCGGCCGGCAGGAGGGCCCCATCGCTTTTGTAAACGTGATGGTCTACGGCGCTTCCGCTCCGGAAGCCTACCGGAAGTTCAGCGATTATGCGATCCCCGTGCTGGAAGAAAAGCTGGGAGTAAAACAGGTCTACCTGAAATTTGAAGAAGTGCCCAACTGGTTTTGGAATTGATAAGCAGAGGGAGCCCCCTGATTTACAGGAGGTTCCCTTGGCTTTTTCTTTTTTCAGCCCGTGGCCCAATGAAAGCAGAAAAGGAGAAACGCACATGAGTAAAAAAGTTGCCGTCATCATGGGCAGCGACAGCGACCTGCCCGTGGTGGCTCCGGCCATCAAACGCCTGAAGGCCCTGGGGATCCCCTTTGAGGCCCACGTGATGAGCGCCCACCGCACCCCGGAGGAAGCCGCGGCTTTTTCGGCCTCCGCCGCAGAAAAAGGGTTTGGCGTTCTCATTGCCGCCGCCGGGAAAGCCGCCCATCTGGGCGGGGTCCTGGCCGCCCACACCACCCTGCCCGTCATCGGCATTCCGGTAAAGTCCTCCACCCTGGACGGCCTAGACGCCCTGCTTGCCACGGTGCAGATGCCCGCGGGCATTCCGGTGGCCACCGTGGCCATTGACGGCGCGGACAACGCCGCTGTTTTGGCCGCCCAGATCCTGGCCCTGTCCGATGAAGACCTGGCCGGGAAGCTTGCCGCCATGAAGCGGGACATGCAGGAGGGCGTGGCGAAAAAGGACGCGGCCCTGCAGCAGAAGCTTGCCGAGCTGTAACAGCAGTTTAAAACGATCATGTAAAAAGGAGAAGCCGACATGAAAAAGACGATCATGAGAAAATACGCGAAGCTGGCGGTGCAGACCGGCGTAAACCTGCAAAAGGGCCAGGGCTGCGTTATTCAGGCCCAGGTGGACCAGCACGAATTTGCCGAAATGGTGGCGGAGGAAGCCTACCGCGCCGGGGCAAAATGGGTGATGATGAACTGGGGCGACCAGAATATGACGAAGCTTGCCTACCGCCACCAGACCCTGACGGAGCTTTCCAAGGTGGAGGAATGGCAGAAGGCCAGGGCCCAGTTCTATGTGGACACCCTGCCCGCCATGATCCATATCGCCTCCGCCGATCCGGACGGCCTGAAGGGGGTCAATATCGGCAAAATGCAGAAGGCTGGCGCCGCCGTGGGAAGGATCATGAAGCCCTATAACGACGCCATGGACAACAAGTACCAGTGGACGATCATCGCCGTGCCCTCCAAGAAGTGGGCGAAAAAGGTGTTTCCCCAGGACCGCACCAGCACGGCGGTGGAAAAGATGTGGGAGGCCATTTTGCAGACCGTGCGGATCACCGCCGACAACGACCCGGTGGCCGAGTGGAAAAAGCACAACGACACCCTGCACGCGAAATGTGAAAAGCTCAATTCCCTGGATCTGGACTATCTCCATTACGAAAGCCCCCGGGGAACCGATTTCAAGTGCTGGCTGATCCCCGGCGGCACCTGGCACGGCGGCTGCGACACGCTGCCCACGAACGGGGTTTCCTTCAACCCCAACATGCCCAGTGAAGAGTGTTTTACTTCTCCCCTGCGGGGCAGATGCGAGGGCACGCTGGCCGCCACCCTGCCTTTGAGCTATCAGGGCAATCTCATCGAGAATTTCTCCGTCACCTTCAAGGACGGCAAGGCGGTTTCCGTCAAGGCCGAGAAGGGCCAGGAGCTTTTGGAGCACATGATCAAGATGGACGAGGGTGCCTGCATGCTGGGCGAGCTTGCCCTGGTGCCCCACGATTCCCCCATTTCCAATTCCGGGGTGCTGTTCTACAACACCCTGTTCGACGA
>CAZBDS010000200.1:0-3401 GCA_964490735.1 uncultured Acutalibacter sp.
TACGCTCTGGCGGACCTGCACGCCATCACCGTGCGGCAGGAGCCCCAGAACCTGCGGCGGTACACCCTGGAGGCCTATGCCTATCTGCTGGCAATGGGAATCGACCTTGAGAAAACGATCCTGTTTATTCAGAGCCAGGTGCCCGAACACGCCCAGCTCGCCTGGATCTTGAACTGCTATACCCAGTTCGGCGAGCTCTCCCGCATGACCCAGTTCAAGGATAAGTCTCAGCGCCATGCGGACAACGTCAACGCTGGGCTGTTTACCTATCCCTGCCTGATGGCGGCGGATATCCTGCTGTATCAGGCAGACTTTGTGCCCGTGGGCGCCGACCAGAAGCAGCACGTGGAGCTGGCCCGGAACGTGGCCGAGCGCTTTAACGGCCTTTACAGCCCCACCTTTACCGTGCCGGAGCCCCTGATCCCCGAGCGGGGGGCCAGGATCATGTCCCTGCAGGACCCCACCAAGAAGATGTCCAAGTCCGACGAAAACATGAGCGGCACCGTGCTGCTTTCCGACGACCCCGACACCATTCTGCGGAAATTCAAGCGGGCGGTGACCGACAGCGGCTCCTCCGTCACCTATGGCGAGGGGAAGCCCGGCGTCAACAACCTGATGGACATTTACGCCGCCACCACCGGCAAGACGATCCCCGAGGTGGAGCGGGAATTCGAGGGCAAGGGCTACGGCGACTTTAAGCCCGCCGTGGCCGAGGCCGTCATCGAGGAGCTGCGGCCCATTCAGCAGAGGTTCAAGGAGCTGATGGACGACAAGGCCTACCTGGAGCGCTGCTACCACGAGAACGCGGAAAAGGCCCATTACATGGCCCAGAAGACGCTGCGGAAGGTCATGAAGAAGATTGGATATATCAATTAAATAGAGAAGCGAACACAAAAAGAGATCCCGGGGCGTTAAGGCCTCGGGATCTTTTGCTTGGAGTATTAGTGTGTGAAGGTTATTCCGGCAGCCTTCCGCTCATGATATCGAAATGGCGGCGGTATCGCTTGGGGATCCTCAGCTCAACAAAGTACCCAAGCTCCGCCAGCGCCTGGGAAATGCACCGAAAACCGTCCTTGTAAAACTCTGCAATGCGCTTTTGCTTGTCGATAATCCCACGGTAAGTCCCCGGGCAAACAAAGGTCCAGTCCGCGGCGGTGTTGTCAAAAACGATCCGGAAATATTGATCGATCTCCGTTTCCCGGATTCCCACCTGGGCCAGCAGCGTATGATGTTCAAAGGTTTCTGCGGAAGGGGCCACCACAGCCCTTTCCCCGTCAAAGGAAACCAACATCATCAAAACCTCGTCGCTTCCAAGATAGGACTTCACTTCTTCCCGCGAAGGGTAGTAGATAAAATTCATCTCAAATTACCGTCCCGTCCTCAAACACAAATTCAGCTTTCCACGCGCCGCCGAGGGCAGCGGAGCTCTCTTAAGGAGCGCGGCTGGGTCACAGCTTGTTGAAGTTGTCCACGGCCCGATCTACGGAAGTGCCTTCGGCCATAGCCACTAAAATCAGGTCGCCCCGGCGGAGGACGGCGGTCTTTTCCGCCTCCACGCAGACCCATTTCTGGGGGTTCAGGTTCTTTTCGATGGAGGCGCGCACCTCTTCGGGATCCGTTCCCTCCGGCACCCGGAGAAGTCCGATAAAGTGGGGGATCGAGCCAATCATGGGTTCACTGACCCAGCCCTCGGCCCCCTCGAGATAGGGAATGAAGAAGTACCACTCGAAGGTGCTTTCGTCTGCCTGAGCAGTGGTAAGCGACAGCTCGGGGTCCGCCGCGCCTTCGGTGACTTTCCCCAGCAGCTCCTCCACAGAGCCCTCGATATGCTCTTCGGCGGGGGCCGAGGAAGCGGGGGCGCCGGAGCCGGGATTGCCGGAATCCGTCTTACCGCCCGAGCAGGCGGCGAGGGACAGGGCAAGGGACAGGGTGAGCAGGATACAGAGCAGTTGTTTCATATTGACCTCCAAGTATGTTCGCGGCTTTAAGAGCAGGCCTCGAAAGGCTTCTAATTCTTAGTGTGCCGCAGACGTCACTGTTTGATGTATTCCCGGACAAAGAAATCGGCGCCCAGGTTTTCCGCCAGCTGCCGGCAGGCTTCGATCTCCGCCTTGGGCATGGTGCTGACCACCGTCATGCGCACGTGGGGCACGTTTAATACGGCGGCTGCCGTAAAGCGCCCGATGGCAGGAAAGGCCTTCAGGCCGAATTTGGAGTGGCAGATCTTATCGTATCCTTCGGCGGTGGAAGCGTTTAGGGAGATGGACACCGCGTCCACCCGGCCGTCCAGTTCCAAACCGGCCTGCCTGCCGGTGATCAGGTCCGCAAGGCCGTTGGTATTGATGCGGAGAAAGTGGGACCCGTGGGCCCGCAGCTTGTCGCACAGCCACATCATGTCGTCCCATCGGCAGGCGGGCTCGCCGTAACCGCAGAAGACGATCTCGTTGTAGCGGTTCAGGTCCCGGCTTTCTAGCTCGGCCCAGATCTCTTCCTTGGTGGGCTCGCCGTCCTTGTACCAGAGGTTGTCCGCGTACAGGCTGCCGGAGCTGTTCTTCCGCAGGCAGAAATCGCAGTTGTTGGGGCACTGGTTTGTCAGGTTGATGTAGAGGCTGCCCTCGTACTCGTAGGTGATAGAGGCGCCGTACTTTTGATAGGGTGTTTGCTTTTTTTGCATAATGTACTCCGAAAAACTGTTGGATTTGGGTAGTTTAGCTTTGCTCCTCCGGGAAAAAGAGCTTTTTAGCATTGGCCGCGGCGGCGTTCAGAATGGTTTCCACCGATTCTTCCCGCAGTTGGGCGATCCGCTCCGCCACGTGGAGGATCAGGGAGGAATCGTTCCGCTGGCCCCGGAAGGGCTCCGGCGCCAGGTAGGGGGCGTCGGTTTCCAGCAGCAGGCGGTCCAAGGGCATCTTCTTTACGACCTCCGGGGCGTGCCGGGCATTTTTGAAGGTCACCGTGCCGCCGAAACCCAGGTACAGCCCCAGGAAAAGGACCTCCCGGGCCATCTCCCAGCTGCCGGAAAAGCAGTGGAGCACCCCCCGGGGCCGGTATTTTTGGAGGAACGAGAGGGTGTCGGCATGGGCCTCCCGGTCGTGGACGGACACGGGCAGGGAAAGGCGGTTCGCAAGCTCCAACTGAGCGGCGAAGACCTCCTGCTGCCGGTCCTTGGGGCATAAATCGAGCCAGTGGTAATCGAGGCCGATCTCGCCCACGGCCACGATCTTCGGGCGGGAAAGGAGCTCCTCGATCCGGGAAAGCCAGTCGGGGGGCAGCTGGTCCTCCGCCGCGTCCTCCGGGTGGATCCCCACCGCGCCGTAAATGTAGCCGTATTGTTCCGTCAGGGCCACGGTGCCGTAGCAGCTTTCTAAATCCGCGCCCATATTGAGAATGCAGCCCACGTT
>CAZBDS010000201.1:0-3399 GCA_964490735.1 uncultured Acutalibacter sp.
CTGGGCGTGCGTCCCATCGACCAGCACCTGAAGGGCTTTGCGGCCCTGGGCTGTGATTACAGCATGGAAAACGGCATGATCTCCGTGCGGGCCAAGGACGAGCTTTACGGGGCCCACATCTATCTGGACGTGGTCACCGTGGGCGCCACCATGAATATCATTCTGGCCTCTGTGAAGGCCCGGGGCCTCACCGTGATCGAGAACGCCGCCAGGGAGCCCCACATCGTGGATCTGGCAAACTTTTTGAACACCATGGGCGCCGATATCCGCGGTGCCGGTACCGATACCATTAAGATCCACGGCGTCCAGAAGCTGCGGGGCGCCACGTATTCCATTATCCCGGACCAGATCGAGGCCGGCACCTACATGGTGGCTGCGGCCGCCACCGGCGGGGACGTCACCGTGAAGAACGTGACACCCAAGCATCTGGAATCCATTTCCGCCAAGCTGGTGGAGATGGGCGTCACCGTGGAGGAGGGCGACGATACGGTCCGCGTGGTGTGCGACCGCCCTCTGCGCAAATGCAATGTAAAAACCATGCCGCACCCCGGTTTCCCCACGGATATGCAGCCCCAGATCACGGTGCTGCTGTCTATTGCCAAAGGCACCAGCATGGTGAATGAAAGCGTATTTGAAAGCAACCGTTTCCGTTATGTGGACGAACTTCGGCGCATGGGCGCCCAGATCACCGTGGACGGCAAGGTGGCCGTGGTGGAAGGGGTCGAGCGCTTGAAAGGGGCTCCTGTCCGGGCCCTGGACCTGCGGGCCGGCGCCGCCATGATCGTGTCGGGCCTGGCGGCGGAGGGCGTGACCCAGGTGGAAGATATCCAGTATATCGAACGGGGCTATGAAAGCATCGTCCAAAAGCTGGTGGGCCTGGGCGCGGACATCTACCGCAAGCAGGAACCGGACCAGGTCATGGACAAAATAGGCTAAACGCAGAGGGAAGCCCTTGGGGTTTCCCTTCATTTTTGGGAGGCGTTTTTGTGGCGCGACTTTGCCCGCTGTTTTCCGGCAGCTCGGGGAACAGCTATTACATAGGCTCCCGCAGCGCGGGGCTGCTGATCGACGCCGGGAGAAGCGCCCGGCAGCTGGACGGTATGCTGAAGCTCTGCGGCGTGGACCCTCTGGCGATCCAGGGGATCCTTGTCACCCACGAGCACGCGGACCACATTTCGGGCCTGCGGGTCTTTGCCCGGAAATACGGCCTGCCGGTCATCGCTTCTCGGGGGACCCTGGAGGCTCTGAAGGACGTTCTGGAAGACGTGAAGACCGTAGAGGCTGTGCCGGACATGGAGCTTGCCGGTATGCGGGTGACCCCCTTTTCCACTTCCCACGACTGCGCCCAGCCTCTGGGCTTTCGGGTGCGGACGGAGGACAAGCGGACCTTTACCCTTTCCACGGACCTGGGCTATTTGTCCGAGGAAGTAAAAGAAAGCCTGCTGGGCACGGACTGCGCGGTGATCGAGTCCAACCACGACCTGGAAATGCTGCGCGGCGGCCCTTATCCCTATCCCTTAAAGCGGCGGATCTTATCGGAGCGGGGCCATCTTTCCAACAATGAATGCGCCGGGTTTCTGCCGGAGCTTGCCAAAAGCGGCGCCCGGCGGTTTTTGCTGGCCCATCTCAGCCGGGAGAACAACACGCCCTCTTTGGCGCTGGAGGCTTCCCTTGCCGCGCTGACCCGGGCCGGCTTTGTGCGGGACGTGGACTACCTGCTGGAGGTGGCCGGGCCGGAAAACACCCGGGGCCGGATCATCATTTTCTAAAAAGGGGAAAGCCTATGCTGGAAGTAAAGCTGATCTGCGTCGGGAAGCTGAAGGAAGCTTACTGGCGGGACGCGGTGGCGGAATATGAAAAGCGGCTGGGGCCCTTATGCCGGTTTGAGATCGTAGAGCTGCCGGAGGCCCGGCTGCCCGACGGGGCCTCCCAGGCCCAGATCGACGGGGCCCTGGAGCAGGAGGGGAAGGCCATTTTGGCAAAGGCTGCCGGCACGGTGCTGCCCCTTTGCATCGAGGGGAAGCTGGTGGATTCCCCGGGCCTTGCGAAAAGGCTTGCAGCCGCCATGCAGTCCCCGGGAGCCGTCAGCTTTGTCATCGGCAGCTCCCATGGGCTTTCAAAAGAGGTAAAAGCGGCGGGGGAGGGGATCTCCATGTCCCCCATGACGTTCCCTCACCAGCTGGCCAGGGTCATGCTCTGCGAGCAGATCTACCGGGGCTTTCAGATTTTGAACGGGACCAAATACCACAAATAATATACCGGGGGAGGAAACTCATATGTTTTTGATCAACACGAATTACCTGGACAAAGAATTCAAGCTGGTAAAGGGAGACATTGAGATCGAGGACGGAAGGATCAAGGCCGTGGGGGAAAAGCTTCCCCGCAGTGAGGAGGCCATGGCGGTAGACTGCGAAGGGTATACCGTCGTCCCCGGCTTTGTGGACGTGCATATCCACGGCTGCGGCGGTGCCGACACCTGCGACGGCACCCGGGAGTCCATTGACACCATGGCCCGGTTCCTCATTCAGCACGGCGTAACTTCTTTCTGCCCCACTACCATGACCACAGACCGGGAGACCATCGAGCGGGCGCTGCTGGCAGCCCGGGAGTGCCTGGAAAAGCCCTGTGAAGATGGTGCCCGGGTGGTGGGTGTGAACATGGAGGGCCCCTTTATCTCCGAAGCGAAAAAGGGAGCCCAGCGGGCGGAAGCCATTCTGCCTCCCGATTTTGAGCTGTTCCGCCATTGGAACGAGCTCAGCGGCGGGAATGTCCGGCTGGTGGATATCGCGCCGGAACAGCCCGGCGGTTACGAGTTTATTCAAAAGGCGAAGGAGCTCTGCACCGTGTCCATCGCCCATACCACCGCCGACTATGAGGCTGCGAAAAAAGCCTTTGACGCGGGGATCACCCACGCCACTCACCTGTTCAACGCCATGAACGGCCTAAACCACCGGGCCCCCGGCGTGGTGGGCGCCGTGTTCGATGACGGCCGGGTAAGGGGAGAGCTGATCTGCGATGGCTGCCACATTCACCCGGCGGTGCTGCGCACGGCTTTCCGGCTTTTGGGCGACCGGGCCATGGTGGTCAGCGATTCTATGCGGGCCAACGGCATGCCCGAGGGGGAGCCCTTCGACCTGGGCGGCCAGATGGTGCTGGTAAAGGACGGCAAGTGCACTTTGGAGGACGGCACCATTGCGGGCTCGGTCACCAACCTGCACCGGGAGATCAAAAACCTGGTAAGCTTTGGGGTGCCCTTTGAGCAGGCGGTAAAGGCCGCCACCCTGATCCCCGCCCGGGCCATCGGGCTGGATCACGAAATCGGCAGCATCGAAAAGGGCAAGCGGGCCGATCTGGTGGTGCTGGACGATAAGCTGGATATCGTGGGCGTGTATCGTTAAC
>CAZBDS010000202.1:0-3373 GCA_964490735.1 uncultured Acutalibacter sp.
ACCATTCAGGGGCTGTTCCAGCTTTCCGGGATCCCCTATGTGGGCTGCGGCACCCGGGCTTCCGCCGTGTGCATGGATAAAGCGGTCACCCACACCCTGCTGGCCGCCGCCAACATCGAGCAGGCCCACTACCTGTGGTTTTACGCCGACCGCTTCGACGCCGCGCCGGACGTGATCAAAAACAAGATTGTGGCCCGCCTGAGCTTCCCCGTATTCGTAAAGCCCGCCAACGCCGGCTCTTCCGTGGGTGTCAGCAAGGTGGAGCGCCCCGAGGACCTGGACCGGGCCATTCGCCTGGCCGCCGCCGAGGACAGCAAGGTGGTGGTGGAGGAAGGGGTGAAAGGCCAGGAAGTGGAGTGCGCCGTGCTGGGCAACCGGGACGCGAAAGCCTCCATCGTCGGCGAGATCGGCGCCTCTGCCGTATTTTACGACTACGACGACAAGTACATCAACGGCACCAGCCAGCTGTATATTCCCGCCCGCCTCAGCGAGGAGGAGGCCGAACAGGTGCGCCAGACCGCGGTTCGGGCCTACCGGCTGCTGGGCTGCGCGGGCCTTGCCCGGGTGGACTTTTTCGTCACCGAGGGGGACCGCCGGGTGATCCTCAACGAGATCAACACCCTGCCGGGCTTTACAAGCATCAGCATGTACCCCAAGCTCTGGATGGAATGCGGCTACAGCTACAGCGGCCTGCTGGACGCCCTGATCGAAGCGGCTTTCCAGAACGCGGAAAAAAATTGAGGAGGCGCTTGCCGTGGATAACCGGCCCATTGGAGTGTTCGACTCCGGCCTGGGCGGCCTGACCGCCGTAAAAGAATTGGAAAAGCTTCTGCCCCGGGAAAGCATCGTCTACTTTGGCGACACGGGGAGAGTGCCCTACGGCACCCGCAGCCGTGACACCATACGCAGCTATACCCGGCAGGACATGGCCTTCCTCATCAGCCGGGGGGTCAAAGCGGTGCTGGCCGCCTGCGGCACCGTCAGCTCTACCGCCGGGGACATCGGCCGGGCCCTGCCCGTCCCCTATTTCGACGTGGTGGAGCCCACGGCCAAAGCCGCGGCCGCCGCTACCAAAACCGGAAAGATCGGCGTCATTGGCACCAACGCCACCATTCGCAGCGACTCCTACCGGAAAGCCCTGCTCAGGGAAAATTACCGCCTGGAGGTCTATTCACAGGCCTGCCCCCTGTTCGTCCACTTGGTGGAAAACGGCTTCGTGTCCCCCCAGGACGAAGTGACCCGGCTGGTGGCCCAGCGTTACCTGGGACCCGTCCGGGAGGCCGGCGTAGACGTGCTGATTTTGGGCTGCACCCACTACCCCATCATCAGCCCCACCATCGCCTCTGTGATGGGCACGGGAGTCACCCTGATCGACAGCGGCCGGGAAGCGGCTCTGGCTCTTGCGCGGGCTTTAGAGGAGCAGGGGCTCCTCTGCGACGGCACAGAGCCCCGGCAGGCAGACTATTTTGTCACCGACGCCACCGAGAACTTCTCCGGCGTGGCCGAGCTTTTCCTGGGCCACAGCGTAGAGGGCGCCACCCGGCAAATCAATATCGAAGCCTATTAACGGACGTGGAAATCACATGGTGAAAGGAATTTAGCAGCCATGCTGAAGGAAGATTACAGCATTCAGATCATCGGCCGGCAGGCCTACGCGGAAGAGGACGGCATCGAACCCGGGGAGATTGCCCTGAATACCACCGGCACCTATACGGAACGGGGCGGCGCCCGGTTTATTGCCTACAAGGAATACGACGAGGACAACCCCCGGGTGTCCTACACCTCCGTGCTGAAGGTGGAAGACGACCGGGTCACCATGATGCGGGCCGGCACCGCCACCCGCCTGATCCTGGAGCAGGGCCGGCGCCATCTCTGCCTGTACGACACGGGCTACGGCACCCTGTCCGTGGGGGTCTTCACCAGCGAGCTCCGCTCCTCCCTGAACCGGAAGGGCGGCAGGCTCAACGTAAAATACACGCTGGATATCGACTCCAACCTTTCCAGCAGCAACGAGATCGAAGTGGTCATCAAGCCCTGTGCCCTTCGGGAAACAGAGCGTTGACCTGCCCGAGAAAACCAAGAGGAGGAATGCGAAATGTCACAACTGGTCGCCCAGGCTACCCGGGAATTGCGGGAAGTCATTGAAAAAGCCATGGGACAAGCCATTAAAAGCGGGGAGCTGCCCCAGGCGCCGCTGCCCGATTTTGCCCTGGAGATCCCTGCGGACCGCTCCCACGGGGACTGGGCCTGCAACGCCGCCATGATGGGCGCCAAGGCCTTCCGCAGCCCGCCCCGGAAAATTGCCGAGGCAATTCTCAACCACCTAAACCTGCGGGGCACCTATTTTGAAAAGTGCGAGATCGCCGGTCCCGGCTTTTTGAACTTCACCTACGACCGCCGGTTTTTCGGCGAAGTCCTGCGGGAGATCCACAGGCTGGGGAAAAATTACGGCCGCAGCGATTTCGGCGGCGGCAAGCGGGTCCTGGTGGAGTTCGTTTCCGCCAACCCCACGGGCCCCATGCACATCGGCAACGCCCGGGGCGGCGTGCTGGGCGACTCTCTGGCCTCTGTGCTGGAGGCCGACGGCTACCGGGTGGAGCGTGAATTTTATGTAAACGACGCCGGCAATCAGGTGAACCGGTACGCCAATTCCTTGGAAGCCCGGTACCTGCAGATCTACAAAGGGGAAGACCAGGTGGAATTCCCGGAGGACGGCTATCCGGGCCCGGACGTAATCGAAAACGCCAGGCTCTTCGCGGAGCAGCATGGTGAAAGTTATGTAAACTCATCTTCGGAAGAGCGCAAGGAAGCCCTGGTGGGCTTTGCCCTGCCCCGGAACATTCAGGGGCTCCACGATGACCTGCTGCGCTACCGGGTGAAATACGACAACTGGTTCCACGAATCCACCCTGCACAAAAACGGGGCGGTAACCAGGGTCATCGAGCTGTTAAAGGAAAAGGGCGCCACCTTCGAGGAGGACGGAGCCCTGTGGTTCCGGGGCGAGGAATACGGCTCGGAAAACTTCGTCATCCTGCGTTCCAACGGCGTGCCCACCTATGTGGTGCCGGACATCGCCTATCATTACGACAAGCTGGTCACCCGGGGCTTTGACCTGGCCATCAACGTGCTGGGCGCCGACCACCACGGCTATGTGCCCCGGCTGAAGGCAGCCCTCACCGCCCTGGGTGTGGACGCGGAAAAGCTTCGGGTGGTGCTGATGCAGATGGTGCGCCTGGTCCGGGACGGCGAGATCATCAAGGCCAGCAAGAGAAGCGGCAAGGCCATCACTCTTGTGACCCTGCTGGACGAAGTGCCGGTGGACGCCGCCCGCTTCCTGTTCAATTCTTATGAAGCCAATACCCGCATCGACTTT
>CAZBDS010000203.1:0-3371 GCA_964490735.1 uncultured Acutalibacter sp.
CACGTCGTTTACAGAGATACATGTGCTGGCCGGAAACCCTTCGTATCCGAGAAAGCTGGGCGTGGCGCCCATCTTCTCGATATACTGACGGACAAGCCTGTCGATTTCCCAGGTGGAGATCCCGGGCTCGACAGCTTCTCCGGCTAGCCGCAGTGCTTTTTGTGAAATCTTGCCGGCCTCCCGCATAACCGCGAGCTCCCGGCTCGTTTTCAGCACGATCATGTCAGATCCTCCAAGGCCTCCAGCACCAGGCGGGTGGTATCGGCCACCTCTTCCTGCCCGTGAACCACGAGCAGCTTGCCCTGCTTGCTGTAGAACTCCTTGAGGGGCTCCGTCTGGCTGTGGTAAACCTCCAGACGCTCTTTCACTGTATCGGGGTGATCGTCCTTGCGCTGAACGAGGGTGCCGCCGCAGGCGTCGCACTTCCCTTCTTCCTTGGGCTGCTTATACAGCACATGGTAAGAGGAGCCGCACTTTTCGCAGACACGGCGTCCGGACATGCGAGTGACGATATCCTCGTCGGCTACCTCGATATCGAGGACCGCGTCGATACCGGCGCCCATGGCGTCCAGAGCCTCGGCCTGGGGAATGGTCCTGGGGAAGCCGTCCAGAATGAAGCCGTTTTTGCAGTCGGCCTCTTTGATGCGGTCCTTGATGATGCCGATAAGGATATCATCGGGCACCAGCTGGCCGCTCTCCATATAGGACTTGGCCTTCAGGCCCATTTCCGTGCCGTTCTTCAGCGCCTCACGGAGAATGTTCCCCGTGGAGATCGTGGGAATGTTCTTTTCCTGACAGATGATTTCCGCCTGAGTGCCCTTGCCGGCGCCCGGCGCTCCTAAAAGAATCAGTTTCATGTCAATCCTCCTCTTCCTCAGTCGAGGAAGCCTTTGTAGTGACGCATCATCATCTGGGACTCCATCTGCTTGACGGTTTCAAGAGCCACACCTACAATAATGATAACGGAGGTACCGCCCAGGGACAGGCCGGTCATTCCGGTCACGTTGGTGAAAATGATGGGAACCAGGGCCACAAAGGCCAGGAACAGCGCGCCGATCAAGGTCACCTTGGAAAGGATCTTGGAAATGAAATCAGCCGTAGGCTTGCCGGGACGAATCCCCGGCACAGTGCCGTTGTTCTGGCGGAGATTATTGGCCATTTCCAACGGATTATACTGAATGGACATATAGAAGAATGCAAACATCAGAATGAGCAGGAAGTACAGGACGATATACACCCATCCGGTCTGCTCAAAGGCGGCAAACACACTTGCCGCAAAGGTCCCGGCCTCAGGCTTCCAGAAGAAGTTGATAAACTGGGGAATGAACAGGATCGAGCTTGCAAAGATGACAGGCATAACGCCGGACATGGCCACCTTTACAGGCAGGAACGTGCTCTGGCCGCCGTACATCTTGCGGCCGACCACTTTTTTGGCGTACTGCACCGGAATGCGGCGCTCGGCCTCGTTCATAAAGACGATCACCCAGATCACGATGAGGAACAGGACGATAAACAGCGGGGCCAGCACCAGGAACCGTCCGTTGGCGGAGGGGCTGTCCAGGCCCAGCTTGAAGTACTGCCAGACCATGCCAAAGGTGACGGGAAGGCGTGCCACGATTCCCGCGAACAGGATAATGGAAATGCCGTTGCCGATACCCTTGTCGTTGATCTGCTCGCCCATCCACATGATGAGCGCCGTACCGGCCGTAAACACCAGTACAATTACGGCGGCCACAAACACGCCCGTGAAACCGTTGGTGTAAGCCACGATCCCGTTGCCGCGCAGGTAGAAATAATAGGCAATGCCCTGGATCAGGCCCAGCAGGACCGTGACGTAACGGGTGATAGTGGCGATCTTCCTGCGGCCCTCTTCGCCTTCCTTGGAAAGCCTCTCAAGAGGCGGGATAGCGATGGTCAGCAGCTGCATAATAATGGAGCTGTTGATGTAGGGGGTAATACCCATGGCAAACAGGGAAGCGTAGGAAAACGCGCCGCCGGTGAGCATGTTGATGTAGCCCAGCGCGGAATTTTCCCCGGCTTGGGACATCAGGTTCGCCAGCTGGGAAGCGTCGAGGAACGGCACAGGGATTACGGAACCAAACCGGAACACGATGATGATGAGCAGCGTGTACAGGATCTTTTTGCGCAGGTCCGGGATCCGCCATGCGTTTTTGATCGTGTTAAACAACTCAGATCACCTCGGCCTTTCCGCCCGCAGCTTCGATCTTTGCTTTTGCGGCCTCAGAAAACGCGCTGGCTTTTACGGTCAGCTTCTTCGTTAAAGTACCGTTGCTCAAAACCTTAATGCCGTCGCAGTTTCTCTTGATGATGCCGGCCTCGCGCAGAGCGGCGGCATCAACGGCAGTTCCGTCCTCAAACTTGTTGAGGGAACCCACGTTGACGGCGACGATCTCTTTGGCAAAGATATTGTTGAAGCCTCGTTTGGGGATTCTTCTCTGCAGAGGCATCTGGCCGCCTTCAAAGCCGGGACGCATGCCATGTCCGGCCCTGGCTTTCTGGCCCTTGTGGCCCTTGCCGGCGGTCTTGCCGGTACCGGAGCCGTAACCTCTGCCGATACGCTTGCGCTCTTTGGTGGAGCCGGGCGTAGCTGTCAGCTGATTGAGCTTCATTGTCACGCACCTCCTTCAGATTACTTGCTTACCTCGATCAGATGGCTGATCTTCTTGATCTTGCCCTGGGTCTGGGGATTGTCGGGCTGCTCGGTCTTGTCTCCCACTTTCTTCAGCCCCAGGGAAAGAGCTGTGGCGATCTGATCTTTCTTGCTGCCGATCAGACTTTTCTTCAGTGTAATAATCACAGTCGCGCCCTCCTCTTACAGAATCTCTTTCGCGGTTTTGCCGCGGACGGCCGCGACCTCCTCAGCGGTGCGCAGCTGGGTAAGACCCGCCATAACGGCGCGCACGACGTTGCAGGGGTTCTTGGAACGCAGGGCCTTGGCGCGGATATCCTTGATACCGGCGCTTTCCACCACGGCGCGGACAGGGCCGCCGGCGATAACGCCGGTACCGGGAGCGGCGGGCTTCAGGATAACTCTGCCAGCGCCGAACTCGCCGATGATCTCGTGGGGAATGGTAGAGCCGCGAAGAGAGATGGTGGTCAGGTTCTTCTTGGCGTCTTCAATGCCCTTGCGGATGGCGTCCGGAACTTCGGCGGCCTTGCCGATGCCAAAGCCTACGGTGCCGTTGCCGTCGCCCACAACGACCAGGGCGGAGAACTTCATGATACGGCCGCCCTTAACGGTCTTAGATACGCGGTTGATGGCAACCACGCGCTCCTGCATATCCATTGCGGATGCGTCAATTTCTCTAGCCAAAATTCATTCCTCCTTCTTAGAAGTTGAGGCCGCCCTC
>CAZBDS010000204.1:0-3363 GCA_964490735.1 uncultured Acutalibacter sp.
GCTTCCGTCGCCTGTTATAAGCGTAACACGGCTTTTCTCACAGCCGCACTGCGCGCCGATTGACGCACCCATACCGAAGCCCATTGTGCCAAGTCCGCCCGAGGTCAGAAATTTTCTCGGCTTATTGAAGTGGCAATACTGCGCCGCCCACATCTGGTGCTGTCCAACGTCCGTAACGATAATATCATCGTCATTTTTCATTTTCTGAACAGCTGAAAGAATATGATACGGCGACGGATAATCGCCCTCGACAAGCTTTATCTCTCCCTCTTTTTTCCACTGCCTGAGCTGCTCTAACCACTGCTTATGCTCAAGCTGCGGCAAAAGCTCAGTCACAATTTTTGCAGTTTCCTTTATCTCGCCAAGTATAACACAATCTGCCCTGATGTTTTTGTCAAATTCTTTCTTATCAATGTCAAAATGTATAATCGTTGCGTTCTCGCCGAATTTTTCTCGGTCGCCTGCAACTCTGTCGGAAAATCTTGAACCCACCGCTATAATGCAGTCGGCATTAAGTGTTGCCATTCCCGTTTCGTACATTCCGTGCATTCCGAGATTGCCGAAATAAAGTTCCTCGTTGCCCGGCATACCGCCTATACCCATAAGCGAACAGCACACAGGCGCATCTATTTTCTTAGCGAGCGCCAACAGCTCCTCTGATGCGCCGCTGCCTATAACTCCGCCGCCTGCATAAATAAACGGCCGCTTCGCATTTTTTATAAGCTCGGCTGCCTTCCGATAGTCGTTGTCCGTGCTTACAAAAACCTCGTTTTTTTTCGGCGGCGTAGACTCATACTCCGTTTCAAGAGCCGTAATATCCTTCGGAATGTCGATAAGCACAGGGCCTTTTCTGCCTGTATTCGCAATTTCAAACGCTTCTCTTATAGTCGGCGCAAGCTCCTCCATACTCATAACGCAAAAGCTCTTTTTTGTGACCGGTGCGGCGATTGACTTTATATCAACCTCCTGAAAGCTGTCACGTCCCAGGCATTCCCTCGTTACATTGCCTGTTATCGCAACAACAGGCGAGCTGTCCATTTTTGCGGTTGCAAGACCTGTTATGAGGTTTGTTGCTCCGGGACCCGAGGTTGCAATAACTACGCCTGTTTTGCCTGTTGCGCGCGCATAGCCGTCTGCGGCGTGTGATGCGCCCTGCTCGTGCGCCGTGAGGATATGCTTTATCCTGTCGTTGTATTTATACAGTGCGTCATAGATGTTAAGCACCGCACCGCCCGGATAACCGAAAACAGTGTCAACACCCTGTTCAAGCAAACATTCTGCAATAATATCAGAGCCGTTCAATTTCATATTAATCCCTAACCTTTCTTAACTTCACATATAATTACGATATAAAAAAAACGCCCTTGCAATCAGTATAAACTGACTGCAAAGACGAAAAAATCCGCGGTACCACTTTGCTTGCTCAAAAGAGCCTCTCAAAGCATCGGGCATAAAGCCGAATGCTCGCCCCTGTAACGGAGGGCAGCCGTTCAAGCTTAAAACGCATACGCGCTTCAGCCGAAAACTCAAGGGTGATTTTCCTTTGGGGCAATGCCGCCTCGCACCAACCGGCGGCTCTCTGCAAAAGCTTGTCCTTAGTACTCTTCCCTGTCAAAGCCTTTTCAAATATTCTGTTGACATTTATTTTATTACTCACGGCGAAATTTGTCAATACATAAATTCGTAAGTTTTTATTCAAACTCGCTTTCAACTATCCTGCTGTATTCACGCAGAGGATAACGCCCATCGTGCGCCTCACCGACAACCGTGCTCGACATATTGCCGCCCGAGGTTATTCTTACTACGCCTGCATTTGCAAGGCTTTTGCATATCTCCGCTCTCTTTTCACTGTCGGGGCATAAAACAGCGGCGGTCTGTAAATGGTTTTTATACAGCTTTAAGGTCTGCACAATTTTGCCGTGCAAAAGCCTTTTTACCCACACGCTTCTGTAAAGGTAGGATAGTGTAAGCTCGCTGTCGTCCGTGCATATAACGCTTACGCCGTCCGCAGACATAATCACATTATTCGTTGCGTGCTGTTCAAGCCGTTCGTTATAGATGCTTATCGCATTTTTCGCTCTCATACCGAAATCAGCCTGGCCCATCCTGTTATTAACTCGCCTTAGTATATCAAAAAATCTCTCGGCAAAATGTATCTGCTCCTGCCGTGAGTCCGTATCGACAAATATTCCCTGACAGGAGGAGCACAAAAGCTGGTTTGTAGAGCATATGTTTTCCGCAAGCTCTTCAAGCTCTTTATCCTCTGCCGATATATCGGCATAAGCGAGCGAAAGTTTGTGACCCCATTCGATTATCTTAGTTTCAACGCTTGCCATACTCCTTGCCGCCCTAACCGCCGCATCGCCGCCCCAGACAACAACAGCGTCGCACAAATTGGCGAGTGATTTAAGCGTTTGCGTTTCTGTTGACGGAACATCAAACACATATATAAAATCAGAGAGCGCAGGCTCAATTTTAATAAGCTCACCGAGCAGAAGCACCGATAAGCCCGAATCTCCGGCAGGAAGCTTGAGAATATTTATATTTCCTGCAAGCAAGCCTTCAATAACGCTGTACGCAGGCAAAGCGTCAACATTGCCTGCGGCGATATGCAAAATCACGCCCAGCGGCATACGCTTTCTTTTAATTCTCCCGTCAATAATCCTCTCTTCATCGCACAGCTCAACGCTGCATTTATACCGCAGTGACTTCTCGGAAAAAAGCTGTGCCATCTCCGCAAATCTTTCCTTTCCTATGTTGAACTTTTCAAGATACGGCAGGAGAATATCATCATAGCCGCCGTCAAGCACCACCCTCGACAGTCTGTCACAGGCGTTGATAACCTTATTAAGCGGAAGTATCTCGCCCTTTTCAAGCGGCTTATAAAGCTCCGTTTTCAGAGAAGCTATTATTTCCTCCTGACGGCTGTCACTCAGAATTTTACCCTTATAAAGTATCATAATTTCACCCCACTAAGCGGCTATTTATCACTGCTCAGATATTCCTGCGCTCCGGCGGCACAGGTTACAATATCGCTTATTCCGACCCTGCCGATTATTTCAAGCCAGGGCGAGCTTTCTCCGCACGGACACGGCTCGGTGTGGAGAATACCTATATCGTCTGTCATAACGCTTAAAAGCGGCATACTGCGCACCATCGGCGTCAGCAGGTTTACAAGCCCCGGCTGACCGTCCCTTACGTGCGAGAAATCATCGGGATTTCTTATGATAACACGGCTGTAAACAGGGATGTGGAAGTGATGATGCTTGCAGTCGGTGTATAAAATAGGGTGCTCAACCGCACCGAAAAACTCAACAACATTTTCCTGCTCAATGCCCAGCACCTCATAAACAAGGCGGTAGA
>CAZBDS010000205.1:0-2760 GCA_964490735.1 uncultured Acutalibacter sp.
CCTTCAGCTCGGCGTAGTGGGTGGTGCAGGCAAGCTTTGCCCCTTTCAGGCGCAGCTCCTCAATGATGGCGGTGGCCAGGGCCGCCCCTTCTACCGGATCGGTGCCGGCGCCCAGCTCGTCTAAGAGCACTAGGCTGTCTTCCCCGGCAACCTCCAAAATGTGAATGATATTCGTCATATGGGCGGAAAAGGTGGACAGGGACTGCTCGATGCTCTGCTCGTCCCCGATGTCCGCCAGAATGTGGCCGAACACCGCCACCCTGCTGCCCTCCGCCGCGGGGATCATCAGCCCGCACATGGCCATCAGGGTCAAAAGGCCGATGGTTTTCAGCGCCACGGTCTTGCCGCCGGTGTTGGGGCCGGTGATGATCAGCGCGTCAAACTCGCTGCCCAGGGAAATGTCCGTGGGCACCACCTTCTCCTTGGGGATCAGCGGGTGCCTGGCCTGGTTTAAGAGCACGCGGCCGTTTTCGTCGATCTCCGGCACCACGGCCTTTTGCCTGTAAGCCACCTGGGCCTTGGCAAAGATCAGGTTCAGCTGCACGGCATACTCGTAGCTTTCCACAATGGAATCGGCAAAGGAACCCGCCTCCTGGGAAAGCTCCATCAAAATGCGGTGGATCTCCTCCTGTTCGTCGGATTTCAGCACCCGTATTTCATTGTTGGCCTCCACCACGGCCATGGGTTCCACAAATACCGTGGCCCCGCTTGAGGAGGTGTCGTGGACCAGGCCGGGGATCTCCCCGCGGAACTCGGCTTTTACCGGCACCACGTACCGGCCCCCTCGCTGGGTGACGATGCTCTCCTGCAAATGCTTCTGGTGGGACTTGGAGTGGATCAGCTTGTCCAGCTGGTCCCGGACCCGTTCGGAGGCACTGCGGATCTTCCGGCGAATGGAAGCCAGAGCGGGAGAAGCGGCGTCGGCCACTTCTTCCTCGCTGAGAATGGCGGTAAAGATCTTTTCTTCCAGATATTTGTTGGGGGCCAGCTGCTCAAACCGCCCGGAAAGGGCGTTCTTCATGCCGGCGCATTTCTCGTGCCACTGGCTTAAAGACCGAATGGCCCGCAGGGTCCCGGCCACCTCCAGCAGCTCTTTCAGGCCCAGCCCGCCTCCGGCCTGGGCCCGGCGCAAAGCATTGGTCACATTTTTCATGCCGAAAAAGGAGGGCGCGCCGAATTTGGCCATCAGGACAAAGGCGGCATCCGTTTCCTCAAGCAGGAAACGGACCTCAGAAGCGGTGCGCGCCGGCTCGATCCGCCGGGCCAGCTCCGCCGCGTCGTCGCAGGTGGTCTCATTCGCCACCAGCTCCAAAATTTTATCCAGCTCTAAGGCTTTATAGTTTTTGTCCATTCTGCATTCATTCCTCGTTTATGCTGTGTCTCTGCCTCCCCGCCGCCGGTTTCCGGCCTTACAGGAGGCTGTTGTAAAAGTCTAAGGTCTTGGGGCGCTTTTGCAGCACATGGACCGTATAGGCCTCGGCGGCCTGGGTCAGCTCCCGCTGGGCGCCCTCTGAAATGGAGAAGGAAAAGATCTTCTCAAAGTCCGAATAGATGATGTGCCGCATGGCGGTCAGCGCCGCCCGGGACAGGACCGCGCAGGGGTCCCCGTTATTCAGGTAGCAGTCCTGGCAGTAAATGGTTCCCCGGTTTACCTTGAAATACATGCGGTCCGCCTCATAAGCTCCGCATTCGGCACAGCAGACCAGGTCGGGCATATATCCCGCCAGGGAAAGCATTCTAAGCTCCACAATGGGCTTTAGCACCGCCTCGGGCCGGGTGCCCTCGCTTAAAAAATGGAGGGCGTTGAGCACCAGGCGCAGATAGTCGCCGGACTCCACCCCGTCGGGGATCAGTTCGGTGGAAAGCCCGCAGAAATACTGGGCCAGGGCCAGTCTTACAATGTCCTGGCGTAGGCCGAAAAAGACTTCGATGGGAAAGGCGTCGTTGATTATGTACTTGTCCCGCCCCTTGTAAAGGTTCAGGCGGGAGTAGCACAACAGTCCGGTGGCAGAATTCTTGCTGTCCTTCAGGTTTTTGGCCCGGCGGGCAAAAGCGCGCACCACGCCCTCATCTCGGGTCAGCACCGTTACCAGGCGGTCGCTTTCCCCCACCGTCTGTTCCCGGATAATAAGCCCCTGTGTCTTTACCTGCACCTTGTACCTCCACCTGGCTTTTGATCTGCGTATAGCGGATATAGTCCAAAATTTTTCCCGTCCGGGCAAAGCTTTCCCAAGCCTGTTTCTCGTCCACAGTTCTTTTCCCCCTTTGAGGGTGCATATCCCTCTAGGAAAAGTATTTGCAGACCTTTCCCCGGCTATGACAGGAAAATAATTGTCCGTTCGACACCCTGCGCCAATCTTTGCGCGGTTTTTGTGGTAGTACCCGATAAAAAGGGGGCCTACAGTTCCAGGTCTTTTTCCGAAAAGCCCAGGCTCTGCAGGGTCTCCGGCCGCTGGCGCCAGTCCTCCTTCACCTTTACCCAAAGCTGCAAATTCACCTTGCAGCCAAAAAATTTTTCCAGATCTTCCCGGGCCGTGCTGCCGATCTTTTTCAGCATGGCCCCCTGCTTTCCAATGAGAATGCCCTTGTGGTTCTCCCGTTCGCAGTAGACGGTGACGTCCAGGTCAATTAAACTGCCCCGCTCCTTCATGCGCTCGGTCACCGCCGCCACACCGTGGGGGATCTCCTTGTCCAGAAGCCGCAGCACCTTTTCCCGCACAATCTCCGAAGCGATGACCCGCTCCGGCTGGTCGGTGAGGG
>CAZBDS010000205.1:2770-3311 GCA_964490735.1 uncultured Acutalibacter sp.
GGTGAGGGTGTCCTCCGGGAACAGGTGCCCTCCGGGCTGGGCAAAATTCTTCAGCTCCTCCAGCAGCTCCCCCATGCCGTCGCCGGTCCTGGCGGAAACGGGCACCACCGCCCGGAAGTCATAGAGGGCCGAAAAGGCGGCAATCTGCTCCATTACCGGGCTCTTGTCCTGCAAAAGGTCAATCTTGTTGATGGCCAGCATCGCCGGGATCCCACCGCTCTGGAAGCGGCCGATCAGTTCCTCGTCGGCCTTGGACACCGGCGCGCCCGCCTCGGTGACCAGCAGGCAGGCGTCTACACCGTCCACCGTCCGGACCACGGATTTCACCATGAAATCCCCCAGGGAATTTCTGGGCTTCAAAAGTCCGGGCGTATCCAGAAAGACAAGCTGGTCGTCCCCCTGGGTCAGCACCCCCATAATACGGCTTCGGGTGGTCTGGGGCTTTTTCGACACAATGGCGATTTTCTGCCCCACCATCTTATTCAGCAGGGAAGACTTCCCCACGTTGGGCTTCCCCACAATGGCAATATATGCGGAGCGC
>CAZBDS010000206.1:0-3303 GCA_964490735.1 uncultured Acutalibacter sp.
GTCGTACAGCGGCCGCAGATAGGGGTCCACCTTCTGCTGAAGGTCGCCGGGCAGAAAGCCCAGCTTTTCCCCTGCCTCCACCGCCGGCCGGGTGAGTATAATCCGGTTGACCTGCTGGGCCCGGAAGGCCGTTACGGCCATGGCCACCGCCAGATAGGTCTTGCCGGTGCCCGCGGGGCCCACGCCGATAGTGATGGTATTGTTCCGAATGCTGTCGCAGTAGGTGCGCTGGCCCACGGTTTTGGGCTTGATGGGCTTCCCTTTGGAGGTGATGCAGATGCAGTCGCCGGCCAGCTTGACCACCTGGGCTTCGCTGTCCTCGGCCACCATGCGCATACAGTAGCGCACGTTCTGCTCGGTAAGGGTCTCGCCGCTGCCGATCAGCGTCACCAGGCTGCGCACCGCCCGGGAGGCCTTGTCCACCTGCTCCGGATCTTCGCCGGAGACCTTCAGCTCAGAATCCCGGAACACCAGGCTTACGCCGTATTCCCGTTCCAAAAGCTTCATGTTTTCGTCAAAGCTCCCGAACAGCTCGGCAGCCTGTTCCATTCTGTCAAGATTGATCCTCTGTTCCAAATTATCTTCCTATCCTGTCGTTTCTTATTCCCGGGCAAGGCAAATTGAAATCCATACTATCCGCCCTTGCGGAACTTATCTCGTGAATCTTCCCAGGTGCAAACCGGAAATATGGTGCCTGGCCTTATGCTTTGCGGATATTATAGCATAGTTTCCCAAATGTGTTCAAGGAAAAAGAATATGAATCATTCCCAAAAATTTTCCTCGATTTTAGTCTCTTTCACCAACACCTCCCGATTCTCTCCAATTTCCTCCTCGCAGCGGCATTTGGCGCTTAAAACGCACATGCCGTCGGGAAAACTGAATTCCAGGGTCTCCTTGATCACCCGGCCTCCGGTTGGGAGCTCCAGCCGCTGGGCCTCCCGCAGCTTCAGCAGGGCCGCTTCCCGCAGCTCTTTTTCGCTCAATTTCCGTTCCCGTTCCTCTGTGAACCGGTAAACCGTCCGTTCCAGCGACAGGGGCAGCGGCACGCCCAGGGCCGTCACAGTCTTCGTTTCCCGGAAGACCCTGAATTCCCCCTCCGGCTCCACGTTCAGCCCCAAAGGGATCCGCAGGCCGAACAGGGTCAGGGCCAGGTTCTGCCGTTTCTCCCCCGTGGGCACGCTGTCCCGCCGCACCCCGGAGGCCTGGACCGTAAACTCCCGGTAGGTCTCGGCAATCACACTGCCCCGGGCCGCGCCGGCCGCCTGATAGGGCTGATCGGCCCGGGGGTCCCAGGGCTCCAGCCGCTCCTGGTACAGGCCGGAGATCAGCAGGTCTCCCTCCTCCACCGTGTCCCCCAGCTTCACTTCGGGCCTGCCGTGCTCCGCGTTAACCGCCCGCACGGTACCCGGCCGGGTGGCCACAATGTTGGACCAGCGGCTGTCGTCGGTGATCTCCGGCTTTGCGGCCGCCTCGCTGACCACCACCTCCACAAAGCAGCCGTCGGTGTTCACAGTGGCCCACCGCAGGCCGGGCAGCGCGGCAATGATCCCCCGGGAGGAAAGCTTGGAATCCAAATCGCTTTTGGCCGCGCCCTGGTACACGCCGCTGGCCGCGGCGGCGTCCAGCACCTGCCGGTCGGTCAGGCGGTCGGTACCGCTGACGGACACCCCCCACACAAAGCCGGACAGAAAGAAGTAGATCCCAATTCCGCAGGCCGCCCCGATCCAGAGCCCCTTGCGCTTCCACAGGCGCCGGGTGAAAAAGGGCGCGCCGCCCTTCTTTACGCACCGGAGCCTTACATGGCACCGCCGGGCCAGAGGCCGCAGACGGCGGTACTCCCTGGCCCGGCAGCAAGCCTCGGCGGCTTCTCCCCGGCGGCCAAAGCCCCACAGGGAAAAGCCGCTTTTCGCGGTCACGTTCAAAAAGCGGGCCGAATCCCCTCGGATCTCAAACCGGGCATAGCCCGTCAAAGCGTGAAAAAATTGTTCGATCAAACCCAGTCCCCCTTCCCTGCGTCACAGGCCGAACTCCACGCCGGTCAGGAACCCCTCAATCACGGCGGAATTTTCCGTCAGCCGCTTCAGCCGCAGGCCTCGGCCCAAAAACCGGACCGTCAGCCGGCCCGTGCGGAGGATCACCTTTTCCTCGTCGTAATCCACAATGCCGTCGCAGCCGTCCACCACCGCCGTCCGGTTTCCCGTCAGCTCGATGAGCGAGCCCCCTTTGCCCCGCTGTTCCACGGCCTCACCCCTTCCCGGAAATACAGTAACCGCGCTTAAAACCGGTAAATACCGCTTTTTTAGCCGGGCGTATGCCGCCCGGTTCCAAAAAAAGCGCAATCCCTCTTTACAAGTTCCGCTTTGAGAGGAACTTGTAAACTGCGTTAACAATAGTATGTGCTTTTTCCTGAATGTATCACCTCTTTTCCTCATAAGTATCGATGGAGAAAGAAGGAGGTGCCGTCATGCCCTATGAATTCGCCGCCCGGCGCATTTGGAACAAAAACGAAGCCCCGCTTTCCACCGCAGAGCCCCTTTTGGGCGCCCTGGGCCTGCTGGCAGCCGCCGCGGGGCTGCTGGCCTTTCCCCGGGAAACAGCCGAAGCCGTAAAAGACAGCATTCTCTACTGCCTAACCGTGCTTACGCCCTCCCTGTTTCCCTTTATGGTCCTTACGGGTTTTGGGGCGGATTCCAGCGCGGGCCTGGCCCTGGGGAAGCTGCTGGGCCCCCTGTTCCGCCGGGTGTTTCGGCTGCCGCCGGTCTGCGCCGCTCCCATTCTCATGAGCTTTATCGGGGGCTATCCCGCCGGGGCCCGGGGCGCTTCCCTTCTGCTGGAGCAGGGGAAGGTCACAGAGGAGCAGGCCGGCCGCATGATGCTGTTCTGTGTCAACCCCGGGGTGGCCTTTGTAGTCACCTTTTTAGGCGGAGCCGTGCTTCACAGTTTTCAGGCGGGCTGGCGGCTGTTTGCCGCGGTCACTGCCGCCGGGGTGCTGCTGGGGGCGCTCTCCTCCCTGGGCCGTCCCCTGCCGGGCCCCGGGCTTCCGGAAAGGGCCTCCCCGCCGGGCAGCGCCCTGCCCCGGGCCGTGGCGGGAGCCTCCAAAAGTGTTTTGCAGATGTGCGCCTGCATCGTGCTGTTCGCCGCCTTTTCCGCCGTGCTGACGGCTTCCGGAATTTTTGGGGCCTGCGGCGGGCTTCTGGCCCGGGCCACCCCTCTCACGGGCCCGGAGGCCTCCGCGTCCCTTTCCTTTATGCTGGAAGTCACCCGGGGCGTAGGCGCCGCCGCAGACTTTCAGTTGGGCCCGGC
>CAZBDS010000207.1:0-3291 GCA_964490735.1 uncultured Acutalibacter sp.
TTGGAACTATTCCCTTTCTTCCCTTGTGTATACTAAAATGAAAGTATTATGTCTACTAAAGACGAAAAAGCGCGAAGGAGGGTCCCCGTGAAGCGGCTGTTCTCCCTTTTACTCTGTCTTACCTTGCTGCTGGGCCTTGCCGGCTGCGGCGGCAAAAAGGACATGGCCTTTACCGCCGTGCTGCCCCAGAACGTAGATTCTCTGGATCCGCAAACCACCGCCAGGAAGTCCTCCCGGATCGTGATCGGCTCCATCTTCGAGGGGCTGTGCCGGATCGACGAGGACGGGGAGACTGCGCCCGGCGTGGCCTCCCGCTGGGACCACAATAATGACTATACGCAGTTTACCTTTCATCTGCGCCGGGCGCAGTGGAGCGACGGCTCCCCCGTGACCGCCGACGATTTCCTATTTGGCATTGTCCGGGCGTTAAAGCCCGAGACCAAGGCGCCGCTGGCGGAGGAGCTGTTTCTTATCAAAAACGCCCGGGCCTTTTATAACGGCCAGGTGGAAGAAAGCAGCCTGGGCATTTTTGCCAAGGACGACCGCACCCTGATCATTGAGCTGGAAACGGGCTACGCCGATTTTCCGGCCCTGACCGCCGGGAACTGCTACATGCCCTGCAGCCGCTCCTATTTTGAGGAGAGCGCCGGGCACTACGGCCTTTCCGCCGGCTGGGTGCTGACAAACGGCCCCTTCACCTTCCCCCACGAGTACGCCTGGAACACCGACTACAACGAGCAGAGCATCAACCTGGTACGTTCGGAAACCTACCGAGGAGACCGCAAGACCGCGGCCGCCTCCGTCACCTATCTCATCGACTACGACAGCGCCATTGACGAGGACCCCCTGGCCGCTCTGACGGCAGGCACCGTGGACATTCTCCCCCTGACCGAGGCCCAGGCCCGGGAGGCGGAGGAGCAGGACTGCCCGGTGCTTTCCCTGGAGGACAGCGTGACCGGCCTGCTGTTAAACCCCAAGGCCGACGCTCTGGAATACGTGGGCACCCGGGAGCTGTTTGTGCGCACCCTGGACCGTGGGGACTTGCTGAGCCGCCGGCCCTCTGCCCAAGAAGCGCCGGGGATTATGGCCGCCTGTGTAAGCTGGGACGGCGAAAGCTACTACCCCGAGGGCGACAGCTGTTACGCTTCCCGGAATGACGAGATCGCCGGGGCGATCCCCTCCCTGCTGGAGCTGCTGAAACTGGAAAAGCTTCCCAGCATTACGGTGATCTGCCGGGACGACCCGGAATCCATCGACGTGGCCAACGGCTTTCTGGTGTCCTGGAACAACAAGCTGGGAACCTCCTTTAACATGGAGCCCCTGCCCGACAGCGAATTTCAGAGCCGTGTCGCCCAGGGCGATTACGAGGCAGCCCTCTACACCCTGCAGGCGGGAGGCGTCACCCCTCAGGACGTGTTCCGCGCCTTTACAAGCGCCGCTTCCCCCACCCTGCTGCAGGACGGGGACTACGACAGCGCCCTGGGAGAGCTCTCCCTTACAAGGGCTTCCTGCCGGGAGCTGGAAGAGCAGCTGGCGGACGAGTTCGTCTTCTACCCCCTCTTTCGGGACAAGACGTATTACGGCCTGTCTCCCGCTGTCTCCAAAATCACTGTGACCCCGGACCGGCGGATCGATTTCTCCCAGGCGAGGAAGAAGAAATAGAGCTTTCGTCAAATCAATTTATTTTCCTGTTTTTTTGGAGGACCCGCGTGATAGAATTTCTGCTGATTTATCTATATACAATGGCTGTAACGCTGGTCATCGGCTTATATGGCCGTCAAAAACAAAGATGGCGGAAAAAGCTCCCTCTTTCTGTGAAAATTCTTCTTGTCATTCCCGTAAAAGGTCCCGTGGAAATCCCTCTCTATTTGATCGCGGTCCACGGAGGAATACAAATTTTTTCCATTCTGGGCTTTCTGCTGCTGAAAAGCGTTTTTTGGGCCTGCCAGTCTGTGCAGATATTATACGGGCTTGGCATGGTGGGGGTCGCGATACCGCTGACCATCGGATTCAATCTTCTGGCAAGGAGGAAATAGAAACAGAGAGGCCCGCTGTTTTAGAAAAAGGGCCCCGTTCACGTCGGAAAAGAGCGGAGACCCGGCAGCAATTTCCAAAAGAGCACTGTCCCAAGCCGCCGAACAAACGGTCAAAAGGATTTTTCAAGTCATGCAGGAAGGGCTTCCCGCTTGGGAAGCCCTTCCTGCATACTCAGATGTTCTGATAATCCTCGATGATCTTCCGGGCCAGCTTGGCGTCCACCCGGATAAAGCCCTCGGGGTCTACAAAATCCAGGGCCCGCAGGACCTCCTGGGACTGTTTGTACACGTCCAGCTTGGTGGAATGATACACCGGTTCGGTCTTTTTGGGCAGGAAGATGGCAAACTCCATTTCCCCGTCCTTCTCGTTGATCCGGCTGAAATAGGCGTGGACCCGGCTGACCTGATAGGTGTTCTTGATAATGCCGCACAGGGCGTTTTTCACCAGCTCCACCGCCACGTCGTCGTAGCCCGCGTCGAACAGCAGGATCTTTTCCTTCAGCTCCGCCAGGTTCTTGACGGCCCGCTTGGTGTAGTCCTTAAACTCCTCGGTGGGCTCCACCGCCCCATTGGTGCCCAGGGGCGCGGTGCTGATCACGCAGGCCGTCTGGGGATCCAGATAGATGAAAGGATAGGCCATGGCGGCAAAATAATTGCACCGCTTGCAGCGCCAGTCGAACAGTGTCTCGTCCAGGATCCGCTGCTTTAAGTCCGGGTTCTCCCGGGCGTTGATGCTGGCAAACAGCCGGTATTTTTGGGACTCCCCGCACTGGGGGCAGATGATGTCCTTCACAATTTCCGTTGACATTCCCGTATTCCCTCCCTATTGGCCGGACCGATCAGCCCTCGAAGGGCAGGTCGGCGTTCTCGTCAGGCTCGGCGGGAGCCCCGGCAGGATCGGAAACCATAGGATCGTGGTCATAGGCCTCGATGCCTTCCAGGTCGATCTCTTCAGCCTGGCCGACGTGGACCGCCGTGGGGCCGTCCTCGCCGCTGATAACCGCTACGCAGGAGGCGTCGTGCTCGGCCTGATAGAACTCCTCCAGCTGGGCAAGGGTGCTTTCGAGCCTGCCGGAAATGGCGTCCAGCTCGGCGCAGTGGGACTCGGTAACGGGATTGTTCTTATCCCGCAGGTTGTTATAGTAGTAACGGCCCAGGGCGATATATTCTTTTTCAGAAGCTCTTTCCTCGCAGCGGATCACCGTGCGGATCCGGTTGAGATAAGCCGCCTTCCGGTTCTTCTCCCCCACATAGC
>CAZBDS010000208.1:0-3288 GCA_964490735.1 uncultured Acutalibacter sp.
GAAGATAGTCCTTCTCCACCCACCAGCGGCGCATGTCGGCTTCGCCGAACTCGTCCCGGTTGGGCTTGGTCTCGTGGCGGCGCAGGGTCTCTTCAAAGGGCAGGTCGTAATAATAGGCGAAAATGTTTCCGCCGAATTCCGCTATGGCCGTTTCAAACAGCTTCTGATACGCCTCAGAAGGCAGGATCCCTTCCAAAACGGTAACCACCGAGTGCCGCTTTCCGTATCGCAGCAGCTCGATCATCAGCCGCTCCGATTTTTCGATCCCTTCCCTGCCCCAGGTGTGAAGGATCTCCATGCGCACCATGTCCGAAGAGATCCGCATGATGTTGGGGCCCAGCTTTTCCTGTAAAAGCTTTGCGAGGGTGGTCTTGCCGCTGCCGGAATTCCCCCTGAGGAGGATCAGCTTGTTTTCCATGGTTTACCTCGGCAGCACGATCTGGGGGTCCTTTTTCTTCCGGCGGTACAGCACGAACCGGGACCCGATGACCTGCACCACCTGGCTGTCCGTCCGCGCCGCCAGCTCCTCCGCCGCCTCCCGGGAGGAAAGGGGGCAGGAATCGGGCAGCACCCGGCCTTTGATCAGCTCCCGCTTTTCCAAAGCGTCGTCGGCCTGTTTTACGATCTCCGGCCCCATGCCGGACTTTCCCACCATCAAAATGGTGTCTTCCTTTACCGCTAAAGAGCGCAGGTACGCACGCTGTTTACTAGTTAACATAATTTTCTTCCTTTCTGCTCTCACTCTGCGTCCAAATAGAATACAATGTCCGCCTTGCCCTCCTGGTTTGTCCCTTTATAGACCTCTGTGTCCAGCCCGCCGATGCGGAAGCCGGCCTTCAGGTAAAACAGGCAGGCGGAGGGGTTGTTGTCCTGCCCCTGGGTGTAAATGCCCCGATACCCCTTTTCCAGGGCAAGCTCTTTGGCCTTTTTCATCAGGGCGGAAGCAACGCCCCGGCCCCGGAATTCCCGGTTCACCTTCAGGTCATACAGGTACCAGTACTTAAAAAAGGCATCCTGGAAAATTGCCAGGCCCACGCAGGTATCCCCCTCATAAGCGCCGAGGAACGTGGTATTTCGGCACATGGCGTCATAGTCGTAGTTCTCGTCGGGAAAACACATTTCCCTTACGTTTTCGGGCGGGAAACGTTCCAGCTCGCAGTCCCATTTTTGATCCCGATAGGACGGGATCATTCTCCCCCACAGGGCAAAGGGCTCGTTGGGAAGATGGATATCCCGCCGGTGTTCCCGGTCGATCACTCTGATCTCGATCAAAGGGTTTCCCTCCTGAAATAAAGCTGTTTTGCAGGTTTAAGGGGTCAGCTTCATTGTCCTATTTTTCGTACATTCATTTTGCTTGCTGCTGTTGCAATGAAAAAAGCTTTCACTTAAAGTCCAGTTGATACCAGGTGCCGTGGGAGGCAAGAACACCGTCAGTGAGGGTCAGCTTTAAAATGCAGGTGTTCTCGTCGTCAAAATCGTTGTGGCCGTTATCGATCCACTGGGCAAAGGCGTTTCGCAGCTTTTCCGCCAGCCCGGCGTTTTCCGGCTTACAAAACCAGCCCAGGTTTTTCCCTGTGCCGTGGGCGGTAAACCAGTCCCCCGCCAGGGCAAACCGGGAATCTTCAGAAAGCTGCCGCATTTTATTGGACAGGCCGTAGGTGATAACGTAAAAAGCGCCTTCCTCGTAATAGGCGTTTACATACCGCACCTGGGGCGCGCCTTTCTCGGTGGTGGCCAGGGCAACGACCGTATCCTTCCCGAAGCGCTCCTGCAAAATCTTCTCCGGCTCCGCTCCCCACTTTGGTATCGCCATCGTTTTCACTCCTCTAATTTTAATACGCTGACGATCTCGTCTCCGCAAAGCTGGCCGTTTTCACGAAAGCCCGCTTTTTCGTACAGTGATTCGGCCCGTTGGTTTCCCGGCACATAAGAGAGCCAGCAGTATTCGGCTTCCCCGCAGGGAAAGCTCCGCAGGTAATCAAGGCACAGGGCCAGGGCCCGCTTTCCCAGCCCCCTATTCTGGTAAGCCTTGTCGATCATAAACCGCCACAGGCAGTAATTTTCTTTCGCCACCGGGGGATCCTCCGGGTCACCGGCGCCGTCATAGCCAAACATGACGAAGCCCACCGGCACGCCGTCTTCATAGATCCCGAAGGGCAGGGCAATATAACCGGAAGCAGTGGTGGCGTAAGCCTCTAAAATACTCACCTTGTTGGAAGCCACAAACTTGGTTTGATCCGGCTCTACCTTCAGGTCAAGGATCTCCCAGAGGTTGGTGAGATCCACTTTTCTCAATTCCATAGCTTTCCTTTCCGCACCCCAATATAAGTTTACATAATTCTATTTGTTTCTCCGCCGATACACTACGATCTCCGGATCGGAACCGTTGCAGCCGTATTCGCAGACAAGCAGATCGTTCTCATCGGCAGTCAGGCCGTAGCAGCGGTCGCTCCCGGCCTTTCCCAGCTGATAGCCGAGATAAACCCGCTTGTCGTCCCACAGCTTTACCTTTTGTCCGCCCGGCAGGGTGTATTCTAGGTTGATGTACTGCCCCTGCAGGGCGCAGAGATCCGTGACCTCCGGCAGATCCTCGATCCCAAGGGCGTTGAATTCCCGCAGAAGCTGTTCCTTCATGGCGCAGGGGCCGTCAAAATAGCGGCAGGCCCCGCAGCCGGTATCCGCTTCCCCGGCGTGGGAGCTTGCGCAGGCATAGATCACGCATTTCCCTCCGCCGCCGATTTCTTCACAGCCCGGGCAGGTATCCTTCCCGGGGCACTCGTCGCAGCTGAGGCCGCAGATGGTCTTCATGGTCTTTCCTCCTCAAGAATTATTGGTTTACATAATTTTACTTGACTGCCTTTTTCTCGTAGGCATAGCCAAAGTGAATGGGCGGAGCCGTCACCGAAAGATACACAAATTCTCCACAGCTGTCGTTCAAAAGCCCGTGGACCTCGTTTGCTTCAAACCGCGCCACGTCTCCCGCCCGGAAATCCTTTTCCCGGCCGCCCTCCAGCAGAAGCTTTCCCTGTCCTTCCAGCGCATACCAGATCTGCTCGGAAGCTTCATGGGTATGCCTGGGCTGGCTTACGCCCGGCTCCAAATGGACTTCCGTGACCGTCACCCTTTTGCCGGAGGAATTGTCGGGATTGAGCAGCTGCCGGGACACAACGCCCGGGTTTGACAGGCTGACGATCCCGCTCTTTTCTATAAATTCCATAGTCTTCACCCGTTTTCCCGATGGCTTTCCAAATACTCTTTCAGCTTTTTCTCAAACTCCTGGAAAGCAAA
>CAZBDS010000209.1:0-3284 GCA_964490735.1 uncultured Acutalibacter sp.
TGGACATGTGGTCGCCGTTGTAGGTGGCCCAGCCCAAGGCCAGCTCGGAAAGGTCCCCGGTGCCCAAAATGATCCCCCCCAGCTTGTTGGCCAGATCCATGGCAACCTGGGTGCGTTCCCGGGCCTGGGAATTTTCAAAGGTCACGTCCAGCTGGGTCTCGCTTTGGCCGATGTCCGCAAAGTGCTGGCGCACCGCTTTCTCGATGGAGATCTCCCGGAAATCCACCCCCAGCTCCTCGGCGGTTTTCTGGGCGTTGCCTTTGGTGCGGGAGGTGGTGCCGAAGCAGGGCAGGGACAGGGTGTGGATCCCCTTCCGGTCCAGGCCCAGCCGGTCAAAGGCACGGACCGCCGCCAGCAGCGCCAGGGTGGAATCCAGGCCGCCGGAAAGGTTCATCACCAGATCTTTGCAGCCAATGTGGGAAAGCCGGGTGGCAAGGCCCACAGACTGCATGGTCAAAATCAGCTCGCACCGGCTGGAAAGCCCCTCCCGGTCCCGGGGCACAAAGGGATATTTTTCAAAGCCGCGCCGGGGCTCGAAAGCCTTTAGCGTGGCCTCCCCATAGCGGAAGGGAATGTGGGGCAGCTCCCGGCGGGAACCGGCGGCCTCCTGCCAGGTGTTCATCCGCCTGCGCTCCTGCAAAAGGCGCTCCAGATCGATGTCGGCCGTGACCAGGCCCTCGCCGGCAAACAGCTGGCTTTCCGCCAGCAGAGAACCGTTTTCGGCGATGAGGTCATGCCCCGCGAACACCATGTCCGTGGTGGACTCCCCCAGTCCGGCGTCGGCGTAAACATAAGCGGACAGGGTGTGGCCCGACCACATCTTTACCAGATCCCGGCGGTATTCCGCCTTGCCGATGGTCTCATCGGAACAGGACAGGTTCAAAAGCACCGCGGCGCCGTTCTTCGCCAGTTCCCCGCTGGGAGGCTGGGCCCCCCACAGGTCCTCGCAGATCTCCACCCCCAGGGTAAGGCCCTCCACATTTTCACAGGAAAAGACCATGGGGCCCAGCAAGGTGTCCTGCCCAGCGAAGTTCAGATAGAAGCTGTCCTTCGGGGCGGCGGTAAAGTGCCGGGCCTCGTAAAATTCGGAATAGTTGGGGATAAAGGACTTGGCGGGCAGGCCCAAAAGCTCTCCCCGGCAGAACACGGCGGCACAGTTGTACAAGGCCCCGCCATGGGCCACGGGCACCCCCACCGCGCAGAGGATATCCAGGTTTTTCGTCTCCTCCATCAGCCGGGCCAGCCGCTTTTCCGCCGCCTGCAGCAACGTCCTTTCTCGGAACAGGTCGCCGCAGGTATAGCCGGTCAGGCACAGCTCCGGGAAACACACGATTCCGCAGCCCTCACCGGCGGCTTTGGCAATCAGGCCGGCGATCCGGTCCCCGTTTGCCTCCGTATCTGCCACCCGCACTTCCGGCGTGGCGGCGGCAACGCGCAAAAATCCATCTTTCAAAGGAATCCTTCCTTTCAAACAACAAAAAACAACCTCACCGAAGTCGGACGGGCGGTTGTTTTCTGTCTATGTTCTGCAAAATCAGTTGGACCAGTCTACCACGCCGCTGCTCTCATAGGGGTCGGGCGTGGGATTGGGGACGGGAGTGGGATCCTCCCCAGGCTGAGAGGAGGGGTCCTCCTCCGGCTCGCTGCTGGGATCGGAGGACTCGCCCGGATCCGGCGTAGGCGTGGGGGTGGGAGTGGGCGTAGCCTCCGGCTCTGTGGTACCGGATTCCTTGCTGGGATCCACCTTGCTGGTATCGGTGCCCGCACCGACGGCGTACACCTTGCCGGTGGGAGCATAGTAAGAAGAGGGCAGTTCCTCGGTCCGTATGGCCTTGTCGCCCTTATAGTAGGTTCTCCAGGCACGGGCGGAATACCCCGTGTTGCCGGAAGAACGCCGGACATATTCGCCCTTTTTCAGGTTCACGTCCTCGGTGAAGCTGATCCCGTCCAAGGGGGATTCGGAACCGGTCTGCTCGCTGCCCACGGTGATCTTGTCCCACTCGTCGGGGAAGCAGCCGTAGAAATTCACGTGCAGGGTCACGTCCTCCATCCAGGCGGCGATGTATACCGCGGTCTCCAGGGGGTTCCGGAACCGGAAATCGATGTTGCCGTAGTCTACCGTGGCGTCCAGGCCGATGGGGCAGTAAGTGGAGGGGGAGCTGTGGCAGTCCCGCTCGATGATCTCCATGCCAGCCATCAGCGCGGCGTTATAGATCGTGGTGGAGCCCTGGCAGATGCCGCCGCCGTACATCTGGACGGAAATGCCGCCCATCAGGCCGCCGGCGGGAAGCCAGCCGTTGTCCGGGTCGGTGCTGTCCCCGATGGTGCCGTTGTAGGAGAACACGTCCCCGGGCTTCAGCACCGTACCGTTCACGTGGCTCAGCGCCAAAGCCATGTTGCTGTTGCCGTTCCAGGTGTTGGTGGATTCGGTGGTGTAAGAGGACATCAGCTTAAAGTTCTCGGAAAGCTTTTTCTTGGTGACTTTGGGATTGGTCTCCTGGAAGGCGGCCTGCACGGAACCGCTCTTTTTCTGGGCCAAAAGCTCCCGCACGCTTTTCAGGATCGCGGTCATGTCCGCCCGGGCGCCCTTCGATTCGTCGGTAAAGACAAAGGCTCCTTTGCCGGTGTCGAAGCCGGAAATGGAGGCGTCCTTGCCGGGGACATAGCAGTCTTTGGCAGCATTTGCAAGCTTCTCACGGCCCTTGTCGGAAAGGTCTGTCACGTAGGACAGGGGCAGCTCGCCTCCCTTGCCATCGGCCAGAAGCCTGGGCAAAGACAGCTCCAGCACGTCCTTTACCGTAAAGTCGTCCTTCGTCAGGGAAACGGTGTCGTCCTTAAATTTTACGGTGATCTCCAGGGCGGCGGCTTCCTTCTCCAGGGCCTCCCGGGCAGCGGTCAGGGCCTCCCGGGCGGTCTTGCCGGAAATATCCCGCCCGCCGATGCTTGTCCCCTGGGGGAACACGGTATGGTTTTCCGTTTGGGAAGAACTGGGAGCCGAAGACTCGGGCTTTTCTTCCCGGTTACAGGCGGAAAAGGACGTTATGAGAAGCAGCGAGGCTGCCGCGGCTGTCAAAATACTCTTCCATGCTTTCATGGAACTGCCCCCTTTCAGGCTGAAGCTTTTATTGATGCGCGCTCCTTCAGGAACACGTAAGATTCTTTTGAAAAATTCGTGAAAAATATTTAGTAAAATACTTTTCAAAGGGAAAGAGCCAGCTTTTCGCTGACGTTATTTATTATAACCTTTTGCGCCGGAAAAGTAAAGCGTGGAAACCATTGCAAAA
>CAZBDS010000210.1:0-3280 GCA_964490735.1 uncultured Acutalibacter sp.
TGGTGTACTTGGCGAAGGTGCCGGAAGACAAACTGGTGGTGACCAAAGTGAGCGCAAGAGCCGCTACGCCCAACTTGGCCGCAATGCTTCTCTTTTTCATTTTAATTCCTCCAAAGAAAAGATTTTAATTGATATGGCTCAGCGCTGTTCCGGCGCTGGAATATCCAAAGGGATCAATTCTGCGGACCGTTTTGGTCCTGGCCGCCCACCTGGGCGCGGAGCCGTTCCAGCTCCTCCTCCAAGGCCTGCTTCTGGCCCTTGGTCTTGCGGCTCTGCACCATTCTGCGGAGCAGGTCCCACAGAATAAACAGCAGAATCGGCCCGCCGATGAAAATCAGCATGCCCGGCGTGGACTGAAGGTATATGGCAAAATTGCCCCAGCCCTCCAGGCGGATCCCGGTGTACTTGCCCTGGACCTGCCCGGCCGCTACCGGCACCGCGTCCTCCACGTTGTTGGCGTCGCCCTGGGTGATGTACAGCGTCTCGCCGTCCTGCTGCTGGATCTCGATGATCCGGTGGGTTACGGCGGACTCCTCTTCCATATAGCAGATCACATCGTTTACCTTCAGGGTGTTGGGGTCAACAGACTGGATCACGATCATGTCCCCCTCCTCAAAGGCGGGCGACATAGAACCGGACAGCACAATGACCGGCGCATAGCCGAACACCGAGGGGATCTTGTCCGGCTGGGTGTAAGAGCGGACGATCATGATCACGTTCAGAACAATAATCGGGATAAAAACCACGCAGAGAACTACGCCCAGCACGTTAAGAACCGTTTGCAGCGCTGTGTTCTTCTGTTTTTCCTCTGTCTGGGGGATCTTTACGTCTTCCTCCATTGCGGCTTCACATCATTTCAATATTTAATAAGTATATGCGGTGGGAAAAGCAAGGAATGCTTTCCCGCTTTGGAAACGGCAAAATACAACATTGGGTATTTTCGCTTCTATTTTATCACACTTTCGCAGATTTTCAAGTGCCAACACTGTTTTGGCGGGATTTTTCACATTTTCCTCCAATTTTTACAAATTGGCGCTACTCTTTGTTATCAATTGTGCATATTTTTGCCTGAAACCACTAGATTTCAAGTGATATTTCTGGTATAATTAAGTGAATTTACGGTTGGGAGGCCGCCTTATGTTGGAGATCAGTCTTTACAGCAACGACAGCCTGTTTCTGGAAGATTTTTCCCGGGAGCTTTCCGCCCGCCTGGGAGGCTACGCGGGGGAATCCTGCCGGTTCAAAAAGCTCTCTCTAACCCAGCTCAGCTTATACGAAAACCTGGACGCCCCGCCCGACCTCTGCGTGGTGGATCTCCGGGAGGATCCCCGGCAGGGGCTGGATTTTGTCCGCCGGCTGCGCCGGGGCGCCGGCACCGAGGTAATGGTGGTGGCCCCGGGCCCGGACTGGGCCATGGAGGCCTACGACGCCGACGTTCTGTCCTACTTTTTGGACCCGCCGGATCTGGAACGGGCAGCCAGGCTCATTCTGCGCCGGTTTGCCCAGCGCCTTCCCGTCCAGGAGGCCCACTTTTCCTTCCGCACGCCCTCCGGCGCCCAGGTTCTGGCGGCGGAGCGCATCGTTTACGTAGAATACTCCGAGCACCGCCTGCTGATCCACACAGACCTGGGCCAGCGGATCACCACCACCACCATGCGCAGCTCTTTTGGGGACTCTGCCGCCCAGTTGCTGGCGGACCGGCGGTTTATCCGCACCCACGCCTCCTTCCTGGTAAACATTATGCACATTGCCCAGTTCGGCCGGTATGTGCTCACCATGGACAGCGGCACCACCGTGCCGGTGTCTCACGCCCGGTGGCCAGAAGTGAAACGCCATTTCAACAGCTTTTTCAAACAGCCCTGACCCGGCCTGCCGGTTCAACAAACTTTTGGGGGAGTTCCTGATGAAACAGACAGCCCGCCGCAGGGGCGGCTATTACAGCTATGTGCTGATGTTCTTCTTCTACTATTTTTCCATGTCCGCCTTTAGCGCGGTGCTTTCGGTGTACCTTACCGGAACAGGGAAAACCGCCACGGAAATGTCCCTGATCGTCTCCGCGGCGGGAGTGTTTTCCTTTGCCGCCGTGCCCCTGACAGGGTATCTCAGCGACCGCGTAGGCCGGCCCCGGCTGATCAGCGGCTGCCTGATCCTGGGCGTGGGCGTAGGGGCCTTAGTTTTCTCCCAGTGCCGGCAGGTGTGGGCCCTGTTCCTGCTGGACGGCCTTATCATGTCCTTTTTAAACTCGATCCAGCCCATCTCCGAACGGCTGGCGGCCTCCTGCAAATACCGGTACGGAGTGCTTCGGGTATGGGGCACCGTGGGGTACGCGGCGGGGGCCCAGGCCGCCGGCCTGGCGGTACAGTACTTCCCGCCCATCGTGCTCTTTTCCCTGGTGGCAGTCTCCGCCGTACTGTCGGCCCTGGGCTTTGCGGGAGCGGAGGATCCCCTGCCCTCCGGGGCCCCGGAAAGCCGGGAGCGGGGAAATTTTTCCTCCTTCGTCAAAAACCCCCACTTCCTGCTGTACCTTATGATCTCCTTCCTGTGCGCCGGCTGCTCGGGGGTCAACACGATCTACACCCCCATGCTCCTTACCGGGCTGGGCGTGCCCACCGGAGCCGTGGGCACAGTGCTGTTTTTCGGCACCCTGGTGGAGATCCCCCTGATTTTGTACTCCAACCGCTATATGGACCGCTTTTCCGGCAAGGCGCTGCTCTTTGCCTCTTTTGCCGTTTTCGGGACCCAGTTCCTGTTCTACGGGATCTCCCGAAGTTCCTGGGCCGTGGTGGCGGTCACGGTGCTTTTGAAGTCGGTCGCCTCCACTCTGATGATGCTGATCCAGCTGAAGATCGTCCGGAACCTGGTAGCCCCGCGGCTTACCGTCACCGGCCTTTCCGTGGTCAATTCTGTCAATTACCTGGGGATCATTCTTCTGCAAAACCTGGGGGGAGCCCTCACCGACCGTGGAGGAATTCAGCTTTTGTACCTCTGCCTGGCGGCCGCCATTGGCCTGTGCGCCCTGCTCACCCTGTTCCTGAAGGTGGAAAACCGGGAAACGGTCTTCGGGGGAAACCGATAGCGCCGCGCAACCGCGGGTTGCTTTCCTTTTCGGCCAATCTCTGCTACCATTGTGTTATGAATTCGCGTTCTGTGCGGGAAAGGAAAAAAATATGGAAAAAAACAACATGTTAAAAATGCTTCGGGAAAAACAGGGGCTTACCCAAGAGGAAATGGCGGAACGGCTTTTTGTCACCCGGCAGGCCGTTTCCCGCTGGGAGACAGG
>CAZBDS010000211.1:0-3279 GCA_964490735.1 uncultured Acutalibacter sp.
TTTTTCTGGTATCTCCCGTCTTTTCGCTTTTTCACGCTTTGTGCCTCCTAAAAATGGGCGCAAAAATCCCGCCCTTGATTTTTGGGGCGGGTTGGGGTACAATGGTTTTGCAGTTTTCACTGTGCCCCGGCTCCGCCGGCGGTCCGCCGCTCTCTGGTGTTCCAGCACCGGAGGGTGGTTTTTATTTGTCCGATTATTCATGGAAGAACCCCGTAAAAAGCTACCAGCATTTTCCGCAGGGGGTAAAGCCTCTGCTTTGCGCCTCTTCAATCGTCACATATTCGGGCTCGTCCATGGCGCTGCAAGTTTCATAGCGGTGATAACATTTCCCGCCGTTGGTAGGAACCCAAGCCATGCCAGGCTCTACGGTAGGTGAGGGATCGTTAGGAAAAGCTATTTTTTGGGAATTCGACTTCTGACTGCCTGAATCATTTTTCGGTGATGGAGAAGGCGCAGTTTGAAGTTTCACCGCTTCTGTCAGCCTGTCATCTTCAAATGTGAACTCATAAGTATCTTTTCCATTCTTAATTGTTACACGCTTCAATGGAAATTGTATAAACATTTTTGGCATGTCAACAGGTCCACAAAAATCAAACCAATGAGTACCAATATGAAAGTTCTCAAAATCCGTTTCGGTAAAATCTTCTCTTAAAAGAGTACAGGAATCTGGGCCGTTCCTTTTCCACTGTAATTCAAGGCTGGAACTCAGGTCATTTGCTCCGGCCTGGTATGCTGCTTCCACTTGGTCCTCTATGGCAGGTTCCAAATATACCCGCCCAATAACCCACAAAGCGAAAAGCACGACGCACAAGACAGCAATGATCCAGCCGCGAAACCTGGCATGGGATACCGCGGCTTCTCCCATACGGTGGTACTCGGCCATCTTTTTCCCAAGATGGTCTCTTTCACTGCGGCAAGCGGCAAGTTCAGCTTTAATGCGCTTGTTTTCATTACGGCACGCAGCAAATTCTTTCTCAAGTACTTCAACCTTATGGGAAGTACGGGCTTCAGCTTCCTTGAAGAATTCGTCTACATATGCCTTAAAGTCTTCAGGGGTCTGGATCGGTTCGTGGGTATATGGGTTGACCATTTGAAAATCTTCCCAGTTTTCTCCACTGGCATGCAAAAAGTCGCTTCCGCTGTGCTTTTTCATGTTCGCAGCCTCTAATCGTTTTATCGCGCCGACGAATCATCAGATTTCAAGATCAAAACCAATGCGCAAAGCCCACGGCCTTGCCCTCTATATGTATATTGTTGATCTCTTCCCCGCTATAGATCAGCGGCGCATATTTGGAGTTGGCAGGGAGCAGCATTACCTTTCCGGCGCCGTCATAGTAGAATCGTTTCAAAGTGGCTTCGTTTTCTATGCGAACGGCCGCAATCTCTCCGTTTTCCACTTCCGCCTGCTGGTGAATATACACGATATCGCCATCGTAAATTCCGGCGTCAATCATACTGTCTCCTTTACAGGTAAGGCAGAAATCAACACGCTTTTCTTTTGGAGCGTCTACATAACCTTCTATGTTTTCTTCTGCGGTAATGGGTTCTCCACAAGCAATACTGCCAACAAGCGGGACTTTCTCAGTTTCAGGGAGCGGTTCAAAACCAGGTGGGATAGGATTATAGAAATCTTCCCAGCCCATTATAGCGCCTGGAGAAACCCTTAATACATCTGCCAGCTTTGCTATCTTTTCATGCCGAAGACTTTTGATATTTCCAGATTCCCAGCGTTGCACCGTTGCTTCTGATACTCCCATTTTATTTGCAATTTCAGCAAGAGTGTATCCAAGTTCTTTCCGGCGAGATGATAGAACCTCCGCTAAACTTCCCAATCTTATTCATCTCCTTGATAATTAGCAGTATAATATCTGGCTTTCAATATATCACACTTCTGCACAATACGCAAGATTTTTTTAGCGAATTGCAAAAAAACTTTCGCAGAACGTATTGACAACTGATATCGGGTATGCTATTCTTTCTTACGTAAAACGAAAGAAGAAGGGAGGCGAATGCTTTTATGGCAAACATCAACATAGCAAAGGTTAAGGGAAAAATGGGAGAAAAAGGACTTTCCGTTTCTGCACTTGCTTCCATGCTTAGCATAAACAGAAACACGCTTTCTAATTACCTTGATCACCCCGAAAAGACACCGTATGCAGTTGTATCAAAGATGGCAGAAATCCTTTGTGATAGTCCAGAAGAAGCGAGCGCTATTTTTTTTGACAGCAACTTACGTATTGCGTAAGAATTCGCGAAGCGCCGTTCGGTATAGTCGTATTGCCAAAAAGAAATGCCCGGTGTGCTACCACCGAGCATTCTGCCAAATGTTTGCCAGTACCATGAAAGCAAAACACAGTGTAGCACCTGTGCCGCCGATCATGGTGTGTCTCTTACGCTGATGGCTGCAGCGATGAATCGAGGACGCCCCGTCGCAGACACAACGAAGATGTGCGCACCACCCACTGGAGGGATTTTTACGCTATACCAGCGAGGGATTTTTACGCTTTTCCCATGCGATAAGCGGCGTGCTGCACAGCACCCAAGTTACAGGTGCAGGGGCAGGGTCAAAAATTGGCTCAAAAAACCAACTCCTTCCTGCCCGTCAAGGCAATACGATTATACCGAGCGGCGCTGAGAAAGTCAATCTGACGCTCTCAAAGAGAAATACCCCGAGGCGAAGATCCGCTTCGAGGTAAATCTGTAAATCAGCTGTGCAAAGGAGGGCTGCAATAACGTGAAACGAGAGTCAGCACACTACCAAAAGGTTTTAAATTCGAACTTTGGAAAAGACAGCCTGGAAATCACGTGCTCAATAAAGAGTCAGTCAGGGGTTCAAGTACCTGATTCAAAGGAGTTGATACCATGGGATCGAAGAATCCCGGCGTGTACGAAGACGTGCGGCACGATCTTGAAGCGGCCTATAACCATCTTGCGTCAGCTGCCGTATTGCTGAAAACTTCCAAGGAGTACACGGACCAGAGATACACAAGCCATGGCATGGTCGTAGATCTCTACAAGGGGATTTACACCATGTGCAAGCGGCTGGAAACGATTTTCAAAGCGAAAAGGTGAAAGGAGGGCTTAAGGTGCCCAGAGAAAAAGAGCTGTTTGCTCCCACGTTGGAGCGGATCCGGAAGCGGGCCGATGAGTTGTACCCAGACAAGCTTTTGTACAGCCAGCAGGAAGCCGCGAGGATCATGGGAGTATCGACAAGGACAATCTATCGCCATGGGCTCTCGGAATTTATCACGGCGGAGCAGCTTGCCCGGGCGTTCGCGT
>CAZBDS010000212.1:0-3263 GCA_964490735.1 uncultured Acutalibacter sp.
TTCTCGGCTATGCCGGTCAGTTCAGGCTTTGCGTTCAGTACGCTCCTTATGGCAACGCACCCGTATTGTCCAGGCTGATACACCACTTCTTTGATGGTATTCGGATAGCTTGAACTGTTTACCCGATTGAGCACCACGCTTGCGACAGCCTGCTGTACCCAGTCCGGGAACCAGTCACAGCCGGCTTCGGCATAGATCACTCGGGATAGTAGATTCAGATCCTCTTCCGTATACTGCCGGGACGCCTCGTTTTTCATAGCCGCAAGAATCTCTTCCGCCGTTTCGCAGTCTCGAAAATAATTTGTTTCCGTGTACTGTTTCAGGTTCAGCGTCCTGATTTTCAGATTGCGCTGAAGCTCGTAGATCCGGCCAACCTGCAAGGCGTATGGCCCGCCGTCTTTCAGACAGCATTCCATTGCTGCCTGATAGTCAAAGCGCGAGTCAAATCCGGAGATCTCTACATGGTCCAACACGTCTATTTCGGCGGCTGTTACTGTTCCCGCAGGTATACACCATGCGAACAGTACCGCCGCAAAAAGCAAGATAAGTCTTTTCTTCATTTGGTTGCTCCTTCCATCATTTTGATATAAGAAAGGCCGATGCAGATTGCATCGGCTTCATCATCAGACACAGAAACATGCTCTGAGTCCAGCACATATTTTTTTGACAGGCTCTTCAATTCATCTCTTTTCGCCCGTTTTTGGATTCCAAGCTCACCGCGCCACCTGCTCGGAGGGATCTCCACGTAAAGCGATTTTGGGTGCCGAAGGTGCCAGCTATAAACAACACCGATGAGTTTCGCCAGGATCCTGGTAGTGTTGGCATTGCGCATGGAAACGAGCTGTTCAATCGCTATGATGTCCGGCTTTTCCAGATCGCAAAATTTCAGAAGTTTCTTTCCGATTGAAAAGCAACGGTCTCCATTGGGGGGATTGCTGTCCGGTATAATAATGCCGGACCTGGCATATTGCCCGTTTTCAAACACGGCATACCCCGTGCAAGTGCTTGAGGTATCAAGGGAAATCATTTTGCAGCTGATTTTTCATCGCCCTCCTTTTTATCTGCGTAAGCTTCCGCCTTTCTTTCCAAGGTCTGCGGATTGTTTCCTTCCGCAAGCTTAGCTCTCGATTGGCCGTTTGAGACAAACAGAATATACTTGCCCGACGGGCTTCTGCAAATTTCAAACCGGTGCTTTTTATATTGGTAGACTTCCAGAATTTTATTTTTGTCTTTCACTTTTCCTCCAAAAAAGAAAGGACGGATCAAATTCCGCCCTTTGCAAAAATATTATCTTGTCATATTTCTCGCGGCTCGATGCGGCTTTTCAGATGGATTTCGTCCGGATAATATCTTGCCAACCATAGAATGTAGTTGCCAATGAAACATTGCGGGTCTGCATTTGGTCCGTTCACCGGAAAGTTTTTCGCCAAGATTTGAAACCTTGAGACATCCGGCATTGCCAAATCAAGCTCTCTGAATGTGCAAAACAACTTGGATTGCTCTAAAGCAATCGAATCGAAGTCATAGTGGTATACTTGCCCGGGTAGTTTATTCAAGGCATTGTTAAACCTTCTTACGTAGGTAGAGTACGCCGTTGTGCCGACAGTCTCCCCTTTTATGCTTTTAAAGAAATAGTTCGAGGGGTGGTAACTATAAAGGATGTCGGAGTCAGTGAGATGATGCGGCCTCCTCTCTCCGGTCATTCTTATATAAACGGCAAAAGTTGGTTTAAATTCCATTGGGATAGTAAAGCCTCCCAACGCCCATCTTCCAGAAAATTCTCTGCGCGGCGGGCATGAAAAATCTTTTGTTTCCAGCTTGCATACCTTTGACCTGGGGATTCCAATATAGGAAGCATACATGAGACACTTTGCCTTGACGTCAGTCGTTTCTCTTTCGTCCGGTTCTGCAACTGATTCCAGAGTCTTGACAAGGTCTTCGGCGTCCTTAAAAGTCACAATATTGTTTCCGATAACGTCCAACGCGATATCCTTCATGAGGTATCTCTGCATGGCGGGGTGGCTCAAATATTCTTGCAAATCTAAAAGATTATAGTCAAGCGCCCACTTAATATAGCTCCTTATAGTAGACAACATTTTTGTGTAATTCGCCCTGCGGCATGGGAGCAGTTTGAGGATCTCAAGTATCTCCTCCCGGAGTTTAAACTGCAACAAGTCCTTTCCGAGCCGGAATTCAACGGGCGATATGAATCTTTCGAATAGGCTTTTCTGATTTGCAACGTTGATCACCGAAATTCTGTTTTGGGCTAGGTCGTCAAAGTGTGCTTGCTTTCTTTCTGGTTCAAAAATCATCTCCATATCACCACCGCCGACAAAATATTGTGGTACAATTATACACCATAACTAGATATTTGTCAATTGTCGCTCGGCGATTCTGATTAGAATACGCAATATATTGTGTATTTAATGTTACTTATCCCCATATCTATCCTTGTTTCGTTCTTCGCGGTCACAATGTTTATTAACGTTTGTCCATCTAAAAAAAGCAAACAGAGATCGTCGGGCAACGCGCTGCCAAGATGAAGTTCATCTCCTTTTGTAAAGCACAATGCTTTTTTGCCGGCTATGGTTTTGAGGTCTAGGCGGTTGTATACCCCACGGATCGAACAAGATGACCCCGCACCCACAGAAACCTGATACTCCTTTGCTCCATTGATGGTGTCAAAAATTCTTTCCACGGCAAAACCCCCACATGTAAATTATCGAACAGTTGTTCCTTCTCCATTATTATAATCTCTTTGCCGTAAAAGTCAAGTGGAAATTTTCTCTAAGTCCGGCTTTTCATTCTCCTTCCGGAGGGGTCGAGGGCACGCCAGGTTCTTTTGAGCTGGATTCGGAATCTCCATCTCCGCCATCACCAGTTTTCAGGAGACTCTCCTTCCTCCTCTTTGGGTGGTTCCACATAGGTGGGAAACACGGTTTCGTCGGCAAGCAATTCAAGGAGCTTTGCAGCACAATCTTCGCAGAGCTCAAGCTTGCTGACGGTCGTGGTGTTCACCATGAAGCTTCCCTTTGTTCGCTTCTTGAGGGTCATGATTTGGTGCTCCAAGTCCGTCATGTCCCTTTCACAGGCGTCGCAAAACCTTTTTAACATAAATTTCTCTCCTTTTTCTTATTATGAAACCGCAGTTTTATAACCCCGTTATTCCGGGGGTTACAGGGTACGATTTGTCCTTGTATAAAGGAATGTGTCTTTAAATCAGAGACAGTCCGTCTTTGCCCCCCAGTTGGGACAATATGGTT
>CAZBDS010000213.1:0-3244 GCA_964490735.1 uncultured Acutalibacter sp.
ATTTACATTCTCGGCAGGCTGGCCGTTCAGATCTTGTTTCTCAAAGTCAGTCATAATGGCAACTCCTTTATTCTGTGATACTGCTGGTGGGTTGGGGCATGTTATCCGAAAAGCTCGAGGTCGGGCACTGTGTTTTCGGCCTCCACCGGGGAGGATACACGAAATAAGTTTCGCAAAAGCGAAACTTATACCACTTGCAAGTGGTCAGTCCTTCAGGAACACGCCGTTTGCGTCGGTGTTGATGCGGCCGTCCAGGATCTTAATGCCGTCCAGAATGCCCCAGATCTCCATGACGATGGCGCCGATGCCGCAGGTGAGCAGGGAGATGAGGATCTGCATCAGGCCCCGGGAAGTATTGCCCAGGTAGAAGCTGTGAATTCCATACATTCCCAGCAGCATGGCCAGGATACCGGCAGCGGTCCGGCTTTTCTGAATGTAGCCCGGAGGGGGCTCCATGCCGGCCTGAGGCTGGTACTGGGGGGGATTGTACACGGGCTGCTGGTGGAAGTTATTGTAGTCTGCCATAAAAACGCACCTCGCTTTAGTTGTTGATTGTATCATACACTATGAAAATTTATAAATCAATATACAAAGGGACAAAGTAAGAGAATTGTAATTAAGTCTTTCGAAAAAGTACAGCCGGGCAGTCGGGAAGCTTTATCCGCATACTATGGAAGACCGGTGTTGACAACCGCTTGCAGGTCTTGCGGCGGCGCGGCCTGCTGCGAAGTTTCATAAAAATCTTTTTGGGAAGTTGTCCTGCAGGGGGCAACTTCTCCCTTTTTTCCGGGAGCTTTTGAATAGGGGCCGCGGCCGGACAGGGGGAGAAACGTGGAGCAGGGAACGCGGGAACGAGTGCTGATGGGCTTGCAGCGCATCGCCTTTGGAGATGTGCGGGGCCCGGTGCGCCTGTTGTTTTGCGAGGAGCCCACCGTTCGGGAGCTGAACAGTATGGATCTTTTTAACGTCTCGGAGATCAAGCGCCTGAAGGGCGGCGGTATGGAGATCAAGTTTTTCGACCGCATTCGGGCCCTGCAGTGTATGCAGGCGCTGGGGGAGGAGAGCGGTTCGGCGGCGGAGCTCTATCGGGCCCTGGAAGAGGGAGCCCGGGGACTGCGGGAGGAAGGAAGGTGATGCGGTGCGGTTTGTGCCCTTTTCACCCAAGCAGATGAAAGTCCTGTGCTGGTGGGCGGACAGAAGCGCTTATCGGGACAGGGAGGCACTGATCTGCGACGGCGCCGTGCGCAGCGGCAAGACCCTCTGCATGGGGATCTCTTTTATATGCTGGGCATTTTCCAGGTTTGAAGACCGGAGCTTTGCCATTTGCGGGAAGACGATCCGGGGGGTGCGGCGCAACCTGGTGACGGATCTGCTGCCGGTGCTGGGCGGGCTGGGCTTTGGCGTGGAGGACCGGGTGAGCCAAAACATAGTGACCCTTACAAGCGGCGGCCGGAAAAACAGGTTTTACCTGTTCGGCGGCAAGGACGAGGCGGCAGCTTCACTGATTCAGGGAATCACCCTGGCGGGGGTGCTCTTCGACGAGGTGGCCCTGATGCCCCGTTCCTTTGTGGAACAGGCCCTGGCCCGGTGCTCTGTGGAGGGGGCAAAGTTCTGGTTCAACTGCAACCCGGAGCACCCGGGACACTGGTTCTACCGAGAATGGATTGAAAAGCGGAAAGAGCGGAACGCCCTCTATCTTCATTTCACCATGGACGACAACCCCTCTTTGTCAGAGGAGACGAAAAACCGGTACCGGCGGCTGTTTTCGGGGGTGTTTTACCAGAGGTTCATCGAGGGGAAATGGGTGGCGGGCCAGGGGCTGGTGTACCCTTTTGCCGGGGAGCTGCTCTGCGACGTGCCCCAGGGAACCTGGGAGGACTGGGCTGTCTCTTGCGATTACGGCACGGTAAACCCGGCCTCCTTTGGGCTGTGGGGCCTGATGGCGGGCTGCTGGTACCGGGTGGACGAGTATTATTTCGACTCCCGGGCCGCGGGGGAACAGCGCACGGACGAGGAGCATTACCGGGCACTGGAGCTGCTTTGCGGCGGCAGGCCTGTAAAAACCGTGACGGTGGATCCCAGCGCCGCCAGCTTTTTGCAGGTGATTGGGCGGCACGGCAGGTTTCGGGCCGTCCCGGCGAAAAATGAGGTGCTGGACGGGATCCGGCAGGTGAGCACCGCCCTGAAGGAAGGACGGATCCGGGTGTGCAGGAACTGCCGGGACGCGGCCAGGGAATTTTCCCTGTACCGCTGGAACGACAGCCTGGCAAAGGACGCTCCGGTAAAGGAGAACGACCATGCCATGGACGACATCCGGTATTTTGTCTCCACGCTGCTGGAGCGGAGGGAAGAGGAAGGCTCCCCCTTCTGCGCGGCGGCGCGGGGGGAAGCGGATTAGAAAGGAGAGGACGCAATGGGTTTGTTCAAGCGCGGGGATAAGCTGGCGGCGCTCAGTGTGCAGAGCGGGCCGGAGCCGGGCTGGGGCCTGCTCCGTTCCCTGCCCGTGGGGCCGGGGGAGCGGAGCCTGTACCGGGCGCTGCGGGATTCGGTGCCCATCATCGACGCGGCCATCTACAAGCTGCGCAGGCTGATCGGGGACTTTACCGTGCTGCCGGAGGACGAAAGGGCCCGGCAGGCCCTGGGGGATTTCCTGGCCACGGTCCAGGTGGGGGCTTCCGGCACGGGGATCCAGGAACTGATCGGCGCCCATCTGGAGGAGCTGCTGACCTACGGCAGCGCCGTAAGCGAAATGGTGGTTTCCGGCGGAAAAATCCGGGCGCTGTACAACGCCTCGCTGGATGGCCTGGAGCTGGAGCAGCCGGGGCCCCTGGAGATCAAAGTCTCCGCAGTGGGGCCCCAGGGCAAGCGGGAATGTCCCTATCCCCAGCTGCTGCTGGTTTCGGCGCTGAATCCGCCGGCGGGCAGCGCCTGGGGCGTTTCGCTGCTGCGGGGGCTGCCCTTTGTCAGCGAGGTGCTGCTGAAGATCTACCGGACCCTGGGGGTCAACTGGGACAGGCTGGGGAACGTGCGGTTCGCGGTGACCTGCAAGCCCGACGGCACCGGTTTCCCGGCGTCGGACAGGGCCCGGCAGATGGCGGAGGAATGGAAACGGGCCATGCGGGGCCGGGAAGTCAGCGACTTTGTGGCCGTGGGAGACGTTTCGATCAAAGCCATCGGCGCGGACAACCAGATCCTGGACAGCGACGTGCCGGCCCGGCAGATGCTGGAGCAGATTGTGGCCAAG
>CAZBDS010000214.1:0-3237 GCA_964490735.1 uncultured Acutalibacter sp.
AAGTGACCGAATTGATGGGCGCTGAGACTTATCTGTATCTGAACTGCGAAGGCAATGCCGTTACCGCTCGTGTGGAGCCCACCTCTACCGCGAAGTCCGGCGACAAGGCCAGCATCGCTTTCGATCTGAACAAGATGCATCTGTTCGACAAAGAGACCGAGAAGACCATCCTGAACTGATTTACACTTGCACAAAAACAGGGACGCCATTGCGGCGTCCCTGTTTTGTAGTTAACGCAGTTTAAAAGAGGTAAAGCCTCTTTTAAACTTGGCAGAGCGGCTACGCCCGCTCTGGCCTGCTTGAAAATCGGTAAATTCGTATTTTCAAGTGTGTTACTATATTTACGGAATCTGCTGTTCGATCTTCTGAAACTGGGTGGCGGATACTCCATACCGCCCGCGGAAAGCCCGGCCAAAGGTCTTTATGTCCGCGTAGCCCACCCGTTCGGCAATCTGCGTTACAGACAGATTTCCCTGGCGCAGCAGCTTAACGCTTTCGTTCAGACGATAGGTGGTGATATACTGATGGGGCGTCATTCCCATACTGCGCCGGAACAGCCGGATAAAATACTGGGGATTATACCCACTCTGGGCGCTGAGCTCCCCGATGGAGATGGCGTGATGGCTTACGTTGGCGGCAATGTAGTCCAGAGCCGAGGCGATTTCTGTCACGGGCATTTGCAGCAGGCCTTTTTCTTTGCAGTAGAGCTCCAGCGTCTCGCTGAGAGAGGCGACAATGCTGCGGCTTTCCCGGCGGATAGCCGCCTGTAAAGAGGCAAACAGCGCTTCTATAAATCCTCCTTTTTCCAAGGGAAGCTCTGTCAATTCCCGGACCACAATGGGAAAGACGTCCAGGTGCAGAAAGGTGCACAGCAGCGGGTGAGCCGGATCATGCGCAATGGAAAAGGGCACAGCCGACGGGAACAGATAGATTTTCCCTGGGGGAAGCTTTTTCCGTCCCTGTTCTTCCGTAAACCATACGTCGCCGCCGTGAATGTGATATACCCGCACAAAGCCGGGGGCCATGTGTTCGTCCACATGCCATTGGGGGCCGGTTTTGGAATAACCGCAGTCGATCATCATAGTTCTCATCTCCTTTCCGCCATCATACTGCAATTTTTCCTAAAAGTCAATTTTTGCGTATTACGGGACAGGAATTGTAGTGGAAATTTACTCTTTTTGTCCCCTATAATAAGACTAGAAACTCGAAAGGAGAACTTCCCATGGCCTTTACAAAAAACGATAAGGAAATCCTGCGGCAGCTGGCGGCCAAGTATATGGAGTACGCCACCCTGCCGGTGCAGAAAGAAAAGATCCGCCTGTGGAAAGCCCTGAACCGCAGCGAGATGGAACGTCCGATGGTTGTAATCGACCAGCTTCCCTGGAATGAGATCAATCTGAACGGCGAGCTGGACTGCCATGTTTCCGACCCCATGTGGCGCGGGATCGAGCGGGAGCTCCGTCAGACCATCTATAAGTGGGAGCATTTTCCTGTGGACATGGTGCTCGATCCTTTTATCTTGATTCCCAAAGCCGTCACCAATACCGGTATCGGCGTGTCCGCCGAAGTGGAGCGGCTTGGCGTGGAAGGCAATACCGATGTTTATTCTCAGCACTATATTTCCCAGCTCAATGAGATGGAGGACGTGGAGAAGATCAAGGATCCCGTTATCACACACGACGAGAAGCAGAGCGCCCTCTGGATGCAGGAGGCCCAGGATATTTTTGACGGCATCGCTCCTGTGCGTCAGGGCGGCGGCACCGGCAACATGGGTTTCCACTTGGGCGTTTGGGATACGCTTTCTCTTTTGATGGGCGTAGAAAACATCTATTATAATTTTATTGACGAACAGGAATTTATTCACGCTTTGATGGAGCGCATTACTCAGTCTACTATTTCCGGCATCGAGCAGTGCAACGCCCTGCATCTTCACGGAGATCTGGTCAATACCTGCCACTGCTCTTACATTTACACCGACGACCTGCTGCCCGATTCGGGAGAAGGGAAGGAGCCCCAGTCCGAAAACTGCTGGGCTTTCGGCCTGGCACAGCTGTTCACCTCTGTTTCTCCTGAGACCATGGCGGAATTTGAATTTCCCTATATCAACCGCATGGCCAAGTATTTCGGCCACATCTACTACGGCTGCTGCGACCGTTTGGACGACCGCCTGGAGTACGTAAAGAAGATCCCCAACGTGCGGAAGGTTTCCTGCAGCCCTTGGAGCGACCGGGAGCATTTTGCCGAGCAGATCGGTCCAGAGCTTATCATGTCCAACAAGCCCACCCCGGCTCTGGTAGCGGGCACCTTCGATCCGGAGGCTGTTCGTGCGGACCTGCAGAGGACTTACGACGCCGCCAAAAGAAACGGCGTAAATCTCGAATTCATTTTGAAGGATATTTCCACTGTCAATCACGATCCCACCCGTCTGGAGGAGTGGGCAAGAGTTGCCATGGAAGTTGTGGGCGCGTAAAGCGGTTCCCACATACGGCATAACAGGGAAAGCCGCCAGTACAAACTGGCGGCTTTCCCTGTTTATTCTTGCGTCTCGCTTTTCAGATACCCCAAAGTCATGCGGGAAGGATCCGCAGAGTTAGTATTTCCATAGGCCGGAACGAGTGTTCCAGCAGGCCAGAAGCAGCCTTTTCCGTGTCGGTTTCGCTCATAGAGGAAACAACAATTTGACCCTTGCAGGCAATTTTACCGGTCACCGCGTTGGGGGACAGGTTCACAACGCGCAGGATCAGCCCCTTGCCGTCCTCGGCCCGCTTGAGAGCGGAGACAGTCAGGCCCTTGCCTTCCACCTGTACCATAGCGCGGTTCTCGGGCACCTTCAGATCGGGATACTCGTCGTCCAGATAGAAGAGCTCTGCCAGACTGGCGTCTTGCACGGCGGTTCTGCCGCCGGAGAACTTGTGGGGGTCGCAGGCATCTGCATAGGCCAGCACCGGTGTGCGGAAGGCCGTTGCCAGCAGGGCAGCCTGATCTTCTTCTCCCTTTTGCAGAGGAGCCGCCGCCAGATTGCCGCGCAGAACGCGCAGACACTGGTTATCGGGGCAAAGCCAGGTGTCGCCGTTGGTAAATTCCAAATTTGCGTTCCGGGAAATGACTCCGGTGGAGCGCACCAGCGTAAAGGCCAGCGTCCGGCTTTCCTCCAGGTGCTCATACTCGTGGGTTCCCTCGGTGAGAACAGCCATGCTGCCGTTTTCACCCTGCAGCATAGCAAAGGAGGTGTTGGGC
>CAZBDS010000215.1:0-3232 GCA_964490735.1 uncultured Acutalibacter sp.
TTTTGATATTCGGCGCCGAAAAGCCGCCAGGCGTCGCCGAATTCCTGCTCATCGTCCTGATCCATAATATCGAAATCCCGGCGGAAATCGGCGATATTGGAGCCGGGGGCCAGCAGGTCCTCGTAGTCGGGATAGAGCAGCCAGGAATGGCACATGCACACCAAAAGCCCGCCGTCCAGCTCGTCCTTGAAATACTCGTAAGCTTTTTTGTAGGACTCCAGCCGGGCCGCCCGATCGAAGGGCTCCCCGCTGGAGGGAATATGGATGCTCAGCATTTTGTCGCCATTTTTGATGGTGTGGCCGCAGCAGACAAAATCGTCCGCGTCATACCTGTTTTCCTGGTATTCCAGCCGGCCCAGCTTCACGATCTCGCCAGAATAGAAAATGGGATACCAGAAAGCCACAAAAGTGCCCCAGACATCGTAGATCTCCTTGCACTCGATGGCCTTGCAGCGCAGGTCCGCAAAGGTCTCCCAGAAGATCTCCTCCGTCCGGTAGCTGTCCCGGACGCGCTGGGCGGCCTCGATGAGCAGCAGCATCCACACGGTATAGGGGGAAAGCCCCGCCTCCCCGCCGATCTCGTCCATTAAGGGCTGGGTGAGCTTTACGTCAAAATCATTTTCAAAAAAGAAATCCACCGAACCGTCCAGGGCTTCCTCCTGCCCGGCAGCGGCAAGCTTGCGGGCGCTTTCCAGCAAAGCGCTTTTGGCTTCCTCAGGAAAGCCGGTCTTGTCCATCATCAATTGCAGAAATTCCTTGTTCATCACGCTGCTCCTCTCTGATCGCGCGGCCTATTTCCCAATCCGTTCCGTGTCCAGAATGATGGTGATGGGGCCGTCGTTTTGTACCAGCACGTCCATGTGGGCGCCGAATTCGCCGGTTTCCACCCGCTTTACGCCCAGCTCTTTCGCACGGGCCACAAAGCGGTTATACAGGCTTTCCGCCTCTTTGGGAGGCGCGGCCATGTCGAAGGAGGGCCGCCGGCCCTTTTTGCAGTCGGTGCTCAAGGTGAAATTGGACACCGCCAGCAGTTCTCCGCCCACGTCCATCAGGGACAGATTCATCTTTTCGTTTTCATCGGTGAAGATCCTGAGATCTTTGATCTTCTCCGCCAAAAAGTCCGCTTGCTTTTCCGTATCGCCCTTCATCACGCCCAGAAACACCACCAGCCCCGGCCCAATGCTCCGGGTCTCTCGGCGGTCGATGGTGATCTCGGCGCCGGCGGCTCTCTGCACCACAGCCCGCACAGCTTCTCCCCCCTTCAGATATAGTTAGCGCGGTTCAAAAGAGGTAGAGCCTCTTCTGAACCAGGTGGCACAGGCACGTCTGTGCCGCTTGCTTAAAAATCGGTACCTACCGATTTTTAAGTGCGTTTACTATAACTGAGTCTATCCTATCATAAAGAGGGAAAAAAGGGAAGCGCTTTCCAAAAACATTTCGGACGGACCGAAAAGGAAAAGAGCCGGTCCGGCGGGCTTTCCCGCGGACCGGCTCCGGTCATGTGAAATAAATTACTCGCCCAGCTTGGCGCCACAGGCGCTGCAATACTGCGCGGTGGAAGCGCTCTGCTTGCCGCAGTTGGGGCAGGTCACCTTGTTCTGCTTGTCGTTAAGCTCCCTGGTAACCGCAGCCAGCTGCGTCTTCAGCTCGTCGATCTCGCTGAGCTTGCTGACGATTTCCGCGTCGTCGGCCAGCTTCTCGCGGCAGGACTCGAACACGTACTGTCCCACAGCCTCGTAGCGTTTGCTGATCTCAGCGTTGAGCTCGGCCATGTTGATGCGGAGCTTGGAGGCGTCCACAATCTGGCCCGTCTTCTTGCCCACAGCCTCAGCCGCAGATTTCACATTTATGACCACGTCGTCCAAAATTCCCATAACGATATGCCTCCTTTTTCTTTTGGAGAACCCCGGCCTTCAAAGATCCGGCGTCAGTTCCCGCTTTTTGCTTTCTCCAGCATTTTCATTATATCAATAAAAAAAGTGAAAGTAAAGGGAAATTCCCTTTCAGATTCATTAAATTTCCTTTAAGATTTCAAAGTTCAGCCCAGAAATTCCCGCAGCATGGAACCTTCCGGCACCAGGGCGGGATCCACGGGCTCGAACCGCATCAGCCGGGATTCCAGGTCCCGGGCCTTCCGGTAATTGGGGCTGTCCGGGGCAATCTCCCGCAGCAGGGGAATAGCCACGGTGCGCAGCACGCAGGGCTCGTAGATGTGAATGGAGTTGACGGTGTAGTCGGCGCTGAGCCGGTAGGGCCGGATATAACGGTCCTCCCCGGCCTCCACCTGGGGCCACATGGAAATGGTGCGGTCGGCGCTGGTGTCCCGGGAGCGGATATCCCGGACGATCCGGCGGACAAGGCGCAGGTCCATGGGAGAGATCACCTCGCCGTTGGCGTCCTTGATCTGCTGCTTTACGCTGACGTACAGCTTGACGCAGACCTCTGAAGACAGGCTGCTGGTAAAGGTGGGGTTCAGTCCGTGAAGCCCCTCCACAATCACCACGTGGCCGGGACCGACGTCCAGCGTGCGCTCTTCCTCCTCCGGGCGGCCCAGGGCAAAATTGTACTGCGGCACGGAAATTTTTTCCGCGGAGATAACCGATTCCAGGCAGGAACGGATCCTGTCCCCGTCCAGGGCCTCGACGGATTCGTAGTCGTACTGGCCGTCGGGCAGCAGGGGCGCTTTTCGGATGCCCCGGTAAAAATCGTCCAGGGAGATGATATGGGTTTGAGCGCCGAACTCTGTCAAATAGGATCGCAGCAGATGGGCGGTGGTGGTTTTCCCACTGCTGCTGGGGCCGGACAGCATGACCAGCTTCGTTTTTGGGTGGCTTTCCCGAATATTCCGGGCAATGTTGCGCAGGTGCTCGTGGTAGGAATCCTCCACCTCCCGGATCATCTGCTCCGGGCAGCGCACCGCCCCGTCGTTGATCTGCTCCAAGTGGTTGATATATTTAATGTAACCGCTGGCGAAATTGCTCATACAGTTTAATGACACCCTCCTTTCTGGCCAGTATTTCTTGATGGCGCGAGATATATTCGTAAGGATATTTAAAATTGAAGATCCGCTCCAGCCTATCGCTGTAGGGGTCCTTCAGCTTGGTGACAGCTCCGGCGCCGCAGGCCACCACCGTGTTCGACTCGTCCATGGTGTACACGTTGTAGGCGCAAAGCGTGCCGGGTTTGGCCCAGCCCGTATTTTCCAGGTTTCCGGCCATACGGGTCTGCCGGT
>CAZBDS010000216.1:0-3221 GCA_964490735.1 uncultured Acutalibacter sp.
CCGCCTCCCTCATAAATTTGAATCGCGCAGCGGTTAGGAGGAATCGGTTATGCAGGAACTAAAAATGGGCGTTGTGGGCCTTGGAACCTGGGGCCAGAATCACATTGAAATTTATCAGGCCCACCCCTTTGCCAGGGTGACGGCCATCTGCGACAAAAACAAGGCGCTGGTGGACAGCACTGCCGAAAAATACGGGATCTCGGAAAAGTACTACGATTACAAGGACATGCTGGAGCATGCCGACATCGACGCCGTGGCCATCGTCACCCCGGATTTCTCCCACTGCGAGATCGCCGTGGCCGCCGCGGAGAAGAAAAAGCATATTCTCATTGAAAAGCCCCTTTGCACCAAGGCGGAGGAGGTAAAAACCATGATCGATGCCATCGAGAAAAACGGCGTTCGAGCCATGGTGGATCTTCACAACCGCTTCAGCCCGCCCTTCCACGCGGCCTGGCAGTCCATTCGTCAGGGCCGTCTGGGCGAGCCCTACAGCGGCTATTTCCGTTTAAACGACATCAAGTGGGTGGCTACCGACCTGCTGCCCTGGGCCGCCCAGTCCTCCATTCTCTGGTTTTTGGGCAGCCACAGCCTGGATACCCTTCGGTGGCTCTTCCAGGACGACGTGAAGCGGGTCTACAGCGTAAGCCGCTCCGGGATTTTAAAGGGCATGGGCGTGGACACCACCGACGTGTACCTGACCACCCTGGAATTCGCAAACGGCGCCATCGTCCAGATGGAAAACGGCTGGATCACCCCGGACAGCAACCCCTGCGTTAACGACATCAAGTGCAATATCCTGGGCACCAAGGGCATGGTGGCCATCGACGCCAGCAACCACAACCTGATCCAGGAGTTTACGGAAGACAAGGTGACGGTGCCGGACATCATCGTTCAGAATTCCATTTTCGGCCAGCCCAAGGGCTTTGCCTTTGAGAGTATCCGCGCTTTCGTGGACTGCGTCCTTTCGGGAAAGGAATTCCCTGTCTCCGTCTACGACGCTGCCAACACCACTCTGACCATTCTGGCCATTATGGAATCCGCCGAGACCCGCACTCCCGTGGAGGTCAAGGGCCTCTACCCCGTTCAGTGGAACTGAGCCCGGGAAAACAAAAAGATTGCTATTTTGAGGAAACCGCAATACAATGTACCCAAAGGGACTTGTACTGCGGTTCCTTTGTTAGTATGAAAGAGGCGGTGTGTCCATGAGCCCTTCCCTGACCGACCGGAAAAGCCTGATCGAATTCGCAAAAACCCTGGGCGCGGACGTAACGGAGGACTGCCCCTTTGACGACCCCAACTGGACGGTGCTGCGCCACTGGGGGAACAAGAAGTGGTTCCTTCTGCTGTACGAATATCAGGGCCGCCTGCAGGCCAACGTGAAATGCGCCCCGGAGTGGATCGCCTTCTGGCGGGACGCTTACCCGGGGGTGCTCCCTGGGTATCACATGAATAAATCCCACTGGAACACTATTGTCCTGGACGGCTCGGTGCCCGACGGGGACATACAGACCATGATCGCCGACAGCTACCGGCTCACCGCGCCCCCGGTGAAGCGGGGACGGCGCGGCTTGAAGGAGGAACAGTCATGCTGAAAATCGGGTGCCACCTTTCCAGCTCCAAGGGCTTTTTAGCCATGGGGAAAACCGCCCTGCAAATCGGGGCCAACACCTTCCAGTTCTTCACCCGGAATCCCCGGGGCGGCAAGGCCAAGGAGCTTGATCTGGAGGACGTGGCCGCCTACAACGCCCTGGCGGCAGAACAGGGCTTCTTCCCCATTCTGGCCCATGCCCCCTACACCCTGAACGCCTGCGCCGCCGACGAAGGACTGCGGGAATTTGCCCGGAACACCATGGCGGACGACTTGAACCGGCTGGAGCACATTCCGGGAAGCATGTACAATTTCCACCCCGGCAGCCACGTGGGACAAGGGGCAGAGCGGGGGATCGAGCTCATCGCGGAGCTTCTCAACGGAATCCTTTGGCCAGAGCAGCACACCACCGTGCTGCTGGAAACCATGGCCGGGAAGGGCTCGGAGGTGGGCCGGGATTTCGGGGAACTGCGGGCTATTTTAGACCGGGTGGAACAAAAGGACAAGCTGGGCGTGTGCCTGGACACCTGCCATGTGTTCGACGGCGGCTACGACGTGGCCGGCAGCCTGGAAGCCGTGCTGGAGGAATTTGACAAGGCCATCGGCCTTTCAAAGCTTCGGGCGGTCCATCTCAACGACAGCATGAACCCCTGCGGCAGCCACAAGGACCGCCACCAGAAGCTGGGAGAAGGAAATATCGGCCTAACCGCTCTGGAGCGCATTGTAAACCACCCCGCCCTGCGGGAGCTTCCCTTTTATCTGGAAACCCCCAATGAACTTGCAGGCTATGCGAAAGAAATCGCCCTGATGAAAGGGCTGTACCGGGAATAAAGGGCTTTTCTTTTTTCCCCGTTTGTTGTAGAATATTGTCAGATTCCGCAAACCGAAAGGAGACCGGCTATGACGAAGAAAGAATTGGCGCTTTTGGCGGTGGAGGCCCTGAAAAAGGAATACCCCGACGCCATCTGCTCCCTGGAATATCAGGACCCCCTGCAGCTTTTGATCTCGGTGCGGCTGTCGGCCCAATGCACCGACGCCCGGGTCAACCTGGTCACCCCCGCCCTGTTTGCCCGCTTCCCCACCCTGGAGGCCTTCTGTGAGGGCACCGAGGAGGAGATCGGCGAGCTGATCCGTTCCTGCGGCTTTTACAAGATCAAGTCCAAGGACATTCTGGCCGCCTGCAAAATGATCCGGGACGAATTCGGCGGCAAGGTGCCGGACAACATCGACGACCTGCTCCGGCTGCCCGGCGTGGGCCGCAAGACCGCCAACCTCCTGGTGGGCGACATTTACGGCAAGCCCGCCGTGGTGACGGACACCCACTGTATCCGCATTGCCGGCCGGCTGGGCCTTACAAAAAGCGACGTGCCCGTAAAGGTGGAGGACGACCTGCGGGCCGTGCTGCCCCCGGAGGAATCCAACAATTTCTGCCACCGGCTGGTGCTGCACGGCCGGGCCGTATGCACCGCCCGCAAAGCCATGTGCGAAAAGTGCTGCATGAAGGAATTCTGCAAGCGGGCCGGCGTGGCGGCTGACGGCACAAAAAAGGCGCCGAAGAAGAAGTGACAGGCCATCGTCTTAAAAATATCTTGCAGGAGGAATTGTGATGAAATACGACTTTGAAACGCTTGTT
>CAZBDS010000217.1:0-3218 GCA_964490735.1 uncultured Acutalibacter sp.
GGTCAGCATTTATAACATGTGGTTTTCCCGCACGGTGGCAAGGCGGGTCTCCCAGGCGGCGCTGCGGTGCTTTCCCGTGTTGATCGTGGCGGCGTTTCTGCCCGCCCCTTACGGTATTGCGCCGCCGGCTGATCTGATCCAGCTGTTATGGGCGCTGCTTTCCGCAGTGTTGGGCACGCTGGTGGCAGCCGCCCTGTGCCAGATCGTCTACCTGATCACTTTCTTTACAGTGGCGGTGGAGGGGGTGCGGGCTATTTTCGCCACGCTGTCGGAATTTCTCTGCGGCCAGGTGATCCCTCTGCCTTTTTTGCCCGACGGCTTCCGGCAGGTGGTGGAACTGCTGCCCTTTGCTTCCACCATGAACGCGCCCCTGCGCATTTACGCCGGGGACATCACAGGGGCCTATCTCTATCAAACGGTAGGCCTGCAGGTGTTTTGGCTTTTTGCCCTGGTCCTGCTGGGAAAGCTGATGGAACGCGCCGCTATGAAACGCACTGTGCTGCTGGGAGGTTAAGATGAGACTGTATCGAAAATATTTCGGGATCCACCTGAAAAGCGCCATGCAGTATAAGGCTTCTTTCTTTTTGGCCCTTCTGGGACAGGCCCTGGTGACCATCAATATGTTCCTGGGGATCTTCTTCCTCTTTCAGCGGTTCCACGCCATCGAGGGCTTTACTTACAGTCAGGTACTGCTGTGCTATACCGTTGTGCTGCTGCAATTTTATATTGCGGAGTTCTTTTTCCGGGGCTTCGATCGTTTTGCCGTTATGCTGGGAAACGGCCAGTTTGACCGGATCCTGGTCCGGCCCCGGAACACCGTGTTCCAGGTGCTGGCCAGCCGTTTGGATTTTACCCGGCTGGGCCGGATACTCCAGGTGGTGGTGCTGCTGCCCTACGCGGTGTCCACCTGCGGCGTCAGCTGGGATCTTCCGAAAGTTCTGACGCTGATCTTTATGACGCTGGGCGGCGCGCTGCTCTTTTCCGCCATTTTTGTGCTGTGCGCGGCGCTGTCCTTCTTCACTACGGAAGGCTTAGAGGTGATCAATATATTCACCGACGGAGGGAAGGAGCACGGGAAATATCCCTGGAGCGTGTACGGAAAGCGGGTGCTGCAGTTTACCACCTTTGTGGTGCCCTACGCCCTTACCCAGTACTATCCGCTGCTGTATCTCCTGGGCCGGGAAACCAATCCGCTTTTTGTCGTTTTGCCTCTGTGCGCGGCGTGGTTTATGCTGCCCTGCTATTTGGTGTGGCGGATAGGCCTGCGGCATTACCGCTCCACCGGCTCCTGATCCGGAGAGGAGGAAAACCATGATATTGGAAACAGAGCGTCTGTATCTGCGCCGCCTTGCCCAGAGCGACTTTCCGGCCCTCTGCCAGATCCTGCAGGACGGCGAGACCATGTACGCCTACGAGGGCGCGTTCAGCGACAAGGAAGTGCAGGAATGGCTGGACCGGCAGCTGGCCCGGTATGAGCGGTACGGCTTTGGCCTGTGGGCTGTCATTCTGAAGGGGACGGACGAGCTCATCGGCCAGTGCGGCCTGACCATGCAGCCCTGGAAGGACAGCGAGGTCTTGGAGATCGGCTACCTGTTCCGCCGGGACTGCTGGCACCGGGGCTATGCGACGGAAGCGGCAAGGGCGTGCAAGGAGTACGCCTTTGAAACGCTGGGGGCGAAAGAAGTGTGCTCGATCATTCGGGATACGAATATCGCGTCTCAGAACGTGGCCCTCCGAAACGGCATGACGGAACGGGACCGCTGGACCAAGCATTATAAGGGTGTGGACATGCCCCATATCCGCTACGTGGTTTCGAACGGAGCTCATTAAAGGAAGCAGCCTGCAGGAAAACCTGCAGGCTGCTTCTTTTTAGCCAAACATCCAGTTTACGATTTTTACTTTGTATTCGTCCCAGAATACCTGGTCGTGATTTCCTTTGCTCTCAAAGTACAGGTGGGGGACCTGCTCTTTCTCCAAAAAGCGGTGGAAGGTCCGGTTGGGCTCCAGCAGGAAATCTTCGGTGCCGCAGCACATAAAGATCTCAGGCAGCTTTTTCCCGGCCTTTTTCAGCTCTTTTACCAGCACTTCGGGGTTCGTGTCCCGTTCCTCCACGGTATCCAGGTCGCCAAAGCATTCCCGGTAATACTCGTAGTTGCCGATGCCGTTGTCTTCTCCCGGTTTCATATGGGCGATGTCGTGCACGATGAGGGCGGAGGACATGGCGCCCACCTTGCCGAAGGTTTCGGGATAGGCCAGCGCCGTGTGGAGAGCCCCAAAGCCACCCATGGAAAGCCCGGTGATGTAGGTGTCCACGGGAGACTTTGCCAGGCCGAAGGTGCGGCGCAGATAATCCACCAGCTCCACGCACAGGAAGGTCTGGAACCTGTGGCTGGTGGAGATGCCGTCCAGATAGAAGGAATTTTCTCCGTTGGGGCTGACAATGGCAAAGTTATACTGCTGGGCCAGGGCTTCCAGATTCCAGTTTTCCGCCGCGCCGGTGTAGCCGTGCAGGACGAACAGCGTTTTCATAGGAGGCAGCTCCTTGTTTTCCGTCGGAGCAAAGGGGTCGATCCTGGGGTCGTTGGGCAGGAACATCTTAAAAGTGACGGGCCGGATCAGGGAATTGGAAAAGAATTCGATTTGAAAATAAGCCATACTGGATCCTCCTCTATGTGTGCTAGTAAGTAAAATGAAGTTTATTCGACGATCTCGCCGTTTACCATGACCAGGCTGGGCACGGAGGACACCTCAAAGCAGGAGCCCTCCATCACCACCAGGTCGGCGTCCTTGCCCTCTTCCAGAGAGCCCACCCGATCCGCGGCGCCGATGTGCAGGGCGGGGTTGATGGTGATGGCCTGCAGGGCGGCAAATTCGTCCATGCCAGACTTGACCGCCAGGCCCGCGCACAAGGGCAGGTAGCTTTCGGGGATCACCGGGGAATCGGTGATGATGGATACCCGGCAGCCTGCCTTTGCCAGAATGCCGGGGGTGGCAAAGGTCTTGTTGCGCAGCTCGAACTTGGTGGCATGGGTGAGGGAGGGGCCTACAGCCAGGGGATAGTCCTCCTCTGCCAGGTGATCGGCAATAAGGTGGCCCTCGGTCACGTGCTCCAGGGTCAGCTTTACGCCGAATTCCTTGGCGATGCGAATGGCGGTGAAAATGTCGTCTGCCCGGTGGGCGTGGGCATCTCCGGTTCCTTCACGGCGATGAACTGTCTG
>CAZBDS010000218.1:0-3204 GCA_964490735.1 uncultured Acutalibacter sp.
CGCCGCTGACGGACACGCCCCTGCCCTGCTTCCGGGAAGTGTGGGCAACGGAAACTATTTCTCCCTCCGGGATCTCCCAGAGACAGAGGGCGCCACGGGCCAGCAGGTCCCGCACCCGGTCCCCCACGTCCTCCGGAGGCTCTTCTCCCAGCGCCTCCCGGTAAAAAGCCCGGTGCCATTCCACGATCTGCGGCACGTCTCCCGCGGCGGCAGGCCGGGGCCTGCCCGGAGCCGCCGGGGGCTCGATCAGCTCTTTGAGCACCATAATGTCCATGGCGGTGTTCAAAGTAAACTGGCCGCCATGCGCGGCGGTAAAAGCGTCGCACAAGGCCTTGCAGGCCATCACGCCCCGAATGGCAACACCCTCCCGACAAAGCTCGTCCGCCAGCAGCCCGGCCGCCCGCGCGCTTTTTTTCGAGCCCGGCACGCCGTTTAAGCAGAGGTTCCAGGGCAGGGTGTTGCCGAACAGCAGCACCGGCTCCCCCTGGTCCTCATACCGGCCGAACAGCAGGCCGGCATGGCAGGCTTCCTCCTCATGGGCCCGGGCGTTGCCCAGGTTCAGCTGGCAGGCCGCCTCGTACCTGCGCAGAAATTCCCCGTTCTCCTGTAGAAACCCGCCGGGCGTCCCGTACAGCTTCCGTTTCACGTCCCTCACCTCTTCCGGTAAATTTTTCCCATTATACGGCGTTCCTTTCGGAATAGCAAGCTTTTTTTGCGGGCTGCAAAAAAGCGCTCGCTTTCCGCTCGTTAAAACTTATATTTCTTCTCAAATTTAAGAACTTGCCTCGCGGCGACAGGAGGTGAAACCCATGCCGGAAAAATTTTCCATCGAACAGGAATCCCAGAAGCTGGCGCTGGAATGCATGCGCCAAAAAAGCCTTACGGACGACACTCCCGAGGATATCGCCCGGGAATACCGCAGGATCCAGCAGCAGATCAAGGCTGCCCTGGAATCGCTGTAACCGTTGAGAAAAGGGAGGCCCGGCATTTATCCGGGCCTCCCTGCTTTATACCTTTTCCACGGGCAGATGCATATGGGCGGGGGCCTCGCTCCACTTTACGGGGAACCCCGCGCCGTGGGAGCAAAACACGGAGTCCGGCGTATTTTCCAGGTCCCATTCCGGCTGGTAGCCCGCCTGCTCCACCAGCTCCGCCTGGTCCCGGCAGGGTTCGTAGCCGCCGAAAGCCATAGAGATGTGCCCCCGGCCCCGGGTGAGGACGGCAAATTCTTTAGGATATTCCATCAGGGAGCGGACCGGCCCCCTGGCCGAAAGCTTCAACATGCCCCGTTCCTCCTCCGGCGGGCCACATTCGGCCCCCAGTCGGGTCAGGTCCGCCTGCACCCGGCCCATCTCGTCAAAGGACGCTTGGACCTCTACTTGGTAATAGGGTTCCAGTAAAATGCTTTCCCCGCTCATCAGCCCCTGCCGGATCGCCCGGTAGGTGGCCTCCCGAAAATCGCCGCCCTCGGTGTGCTTTAAATGGGCCCTGCCCGAAAGCAGGGTGATCTCCACGTCCGTCAGCGGGGCCCCGGTCAGCACGCCCAGGTGCCGCTTTTCCAGCACGTGGGTCTCCACCAGGTTCTGCCAGTTGGGGGCAAGCTCGTCCTGGTGGCACCGGCTGCGGAATACCACGCCGCTGTCCCTGGGCCCAGGGGACAACAACAAGTGGACCTCCGCGTAGTGGCGCAGGGGCTCAAAATGACCCACTCCCACCACCGGGGCCGCCAGGGTCTCCCGGTACAGCACCGAACAGGGGCCAAAATCGATCTCCGTCCCCCAGCGTTCCCGCACCAGCTCCCGCAGTACCTCCAATTGGATCTCCCCCATGATCTGCACCTGCAGCTCCTGGGACTGCTCGCTCCAGGCCACGGCGAGCAGGGGTTCCTCGTCCTCCAGCTGCCGGAACCGGGCCAGCATGACGGGGGCGGGGGTCTCCTGGCGGTCGAACAGGACCTGGGAAGACAGCAGGGGCCGCAGCACAAAGGGGGCCTCTTCCCCGGCGCCCGCGCCCACCCGTTCCCCCGCCTTTACAGATTGGAGGCCCGTCACGGCGCAGAGCACACCCGGGCCCGCCTCCTTCAGCAAGGCGTATTTCGCCCCGCTGTAGGCCCGCAGCTCGTTGCACTTTTCCGGGCCCCGCTGTGTTTCGATCATATCCTTGGGCCGCAGCACGCCCTGCTCCACCTTGAGATAGGCCACTCGTCCCCCTTTGTCCCGGCGGATCTTGTACACCCGGCCGGAAAAAGCCTCCTCGGGCCGACCCGCGGGCTCGGGGGCAAAGAGGGCCAGTCCCCGCAGCAGCTCCGCCACGCCCTCGCCTTTCAAAGCGGAACCGGCAAACACCGGGAAAAGCTTTCCCCGGGCAAAAAGTTCGCGGGCCTGGGCCAGCCACCATTCCGGGTCCGTTTCCCCGGCCAGATAAGCTTCCAGCAGCCGGTCGTCCAATTCCGCCAATGTTTCCATCGCTTCAGGAGAAAGCTCCCCCGATTCCGAAAGTAATCCCGCCATGGGGCAGAAACCGGGACCGCCCAGCTGCTCCAATTCCTCCAACACCCGGGCACAGTCCGCCCCGGGCAGATCGGTCTTGTTCAGAAACACCAGAGCCGGCGTTTTTCTGGCCCGGAGCAGCCGCCACAGGGTCACCGTGTGGGCCTGGACCCCCGCCCCGGCGCTCACCACCAGCACCGCGCAGTCCAACACGGAAAGGGCGCGCTCCATTTCCCCGGAGAAGTCCGGGTGGCCGGGGGTGTCCACCAGCGTAAAGGGCCGGCCGTTCAGGGTGAACTCCGCCTGGTCGGAAAACACGGTGATGCCCCGGCTGCGCTCGATGGAGGAATAGTCCAGCAGGGTATTCTGCCGGTCCACCCGGCCCGCCTCCCGCAGGGCGCCGGACAGGTGGAGCATCTCCTCCGAAAGGGTGGTCTTGCCCGCGTCCACATGGGCCAGGATCCCCACCGCCGTGCTGTTTGCCGCCACAGGCGCCGCCTCCTTCCTTTTTTAACCATTATAAAGCCCCCCGAAAGAAAACTCAACGCAAAACAATGTGTTGACTTGAAAATTTTTTGTGTTATCATGGGGAGAAGAACCAGTATGGAAGGAGTTTTTTCACCGTGCCTACCAGAGAAGAAGAAAAAATTTTTGCGGGCAAGCTGTACATGCCCGGCGACCAGGAGCTGCGCGCCCTGAAAAAGCGCAGTCACGA
>CAZBDS010000219.1:0-3167 GCA_964490735.1 uncultured Acutalibacter sp.
GCCGGGCATTTTCAAGGGAATTCTCATAGGGGATCATCTTGAACTTGATTTCCGGGCACTGCTCGTGAATGGCGGGCCACAGCTCCATCAGCGCCTGGGCGGGGGTCATGGGAGACGTGCCGATCCGGATGATATCCGTATCCCCCTGCATGGCGTTTCTGGCCCGGCTGACGGAATCTTTGCAGTATTGGATAATATATTTCGTGTCTTTATAGAGGGACACGCCCGCCTTTGTAAGGGTCAGGCCCCGGTGCGTGCGGTCAAAGAGCTTTACGTCCAGCGTGCCCTCCAGAAGATTGATCTGCTTGATGACCGCCGTGGGCGTAATGAACATTTTCTCCGCCGCCTTGCTGAAGCTGCCCGAGTCGGCGGCAGTGAGGAAGGTTTCCAGCTGGGGGTTGTACATGTGGAGTCCCTGCCTTCCGTGGGGTTTATACTCTAAAGTATACGCTCCCTAAGCCCCGTTCGCAAGAACTTTTTTGCTTCTTTCCCAAATGCCGGTCGGCCGCTTCTGCCTTTCCCCTCGAAAACGTCATTTTGGGGGTGACAGATGGAAAGAGTTCTGGTACAATATTTTTATACCCGAAGTTTCGGAAGGAGAGTAATGAACATGAAACTGGCACGGAATCTCTGCGCGGCAGTGCTGCTGCTGGCTTTTCTTGCGGCGGTACCCAACGCCGCCTATGGGGCGACAGCAAAGCAAGAGGTCTATACCGAAGCGACAAGGCCGAACGCCGACACTTCAGGAGACGGAAGCCGTGAAAATCCCTATAACCGGTTTGAAGATGCCGTTGCCAATGTGGCGGACGGCGGCACGATTTATATTCTCGGTTCCGGCGCTTTTATCAATGTCCGTGAAGAAGCGGGAATCAACCCTTACGTCATTCGCAAAAATGTGACTGTGCGTCCTGCGGAAAACGGCCAGGCCACCCTTACGGTTCGAGCCGCGGGCCTTGTGCTGGACGGCAACGTGACCTTTGAAAATATTGCGCTTGGGCTGGTGAACAAGTACCACAGCGGCATTTTTGCCAACGGCCACCGCCTCACCCTGAAAAATACCGCGCGTTCAAGCGGCACCCGGCTTGCCCACGTGTTTGCAGGCGGATTAAAGAACCCTAATGGATCGTGGGTGGGCGCCGTCCCCGTAAGCGGAGCTTCCATCACCATTTCCGGCGAGCAGACTCATCTGGGGAACATCTATGCCGGAGGCCTGAACGCGGGACAGGAAGGCGACGTTGTGCTTGACATCACCGGCGCAAAGGATATTCATCTCGGCAACGTATATGCCTGCGGCGCAGACGAACCCAACCTGGAGATGGACAATATGTTTGATATAACCGAACCGCCTGATCCCCAGTACAATCCTGCCTTTACCGTAAGCGGGAAAGTGAAAGCGGTGCTTGACAACACCTCTGTGCGCGAGATTTCCGGACTTGGAGCGGCCGGAGGAACCTCCGTTGAGTTTTCCACGGAATATCTTAATTCGCATCTTTCTCTCCTGGGAATAAAGGACCTGTCCGTAAAATCCGGTACGCTGAAGCCCCAAATTCTCACAAGCGAAAAGGACGGCGCCGGTTTTGGTGAAATTTCCATCAGTCAGGGAGCGGCGCTGGACGTGGCCGGCAATGAAGAAGCGATCGTCACAGAGAGTTTCCGCGGCGGCGGCACGCTCGTACTCGGGAGCGCGGAGAAGCTTACCGTCACGAAAGAACTGACGGGAACCACCGCTTTTGAAACCTCTGGCGGCTATAACGGCAGCTCGGGCCTGGTGCAGACAGGACATATCTATGTGGAAGGTCCGGAAGACTGCACCGGAACTTTTACCTTTGTTCCCTCCTCCGCTCAGGAAGGCTGCGTCATGACGGGCGAGTGTTCCGACGGCAAAAAGCGTTGGAGCATCAAGGCCGGAGAGCCCTCCGTACCGTATCTTACAGAACTTACCTGTGTTTCGCCTGCAAAAGCCGCTCGCCGGAGCGATCTGAACAGCGGAGTGTCGTTCGATATGACCGTGCAAAGCGAATCTGCCAGATTTCCAGCATTTACCTACAACCTGACGCTGGACGGCAAGCCTCAAGCCCTCGAAATCGATCCAGACAGCAATTCAGCGAATTCGGAAACGCTTAACATCAGCATTTTTATGACCCCGAAACTGGGCAGCGACGACGGATATGAGCTTTGCGTCGAATCCATCGATCTGTTTAGTGAGATCAAAAGCGGGCTTTATGAAATCACGGTTTCGGGGCCCTCGCAGAACGGAACGCTCTCTGCCGCCGCGCGTCTGACGGTGCTTTCAGATTCGGGATCCTCTGGAGGAGGATCGGGAGGCGGCAGTTCCGGCGGAGGAAGCGGCGGAGGCTCTCCGGGGCAGCCCGACGTTCCGGCAGTCCCCTCCGACCCGGAGCTCCCCCCTGCTTCCCAATTGTTTACAGACATACCGGCCGGAAGCTGGTACGAAAGCTCTGTAAGCTTCACGGCCCATCGCGGGCTTTTTACAGGCATAGGCAACAACCGATTCAACCCCTCCGGAAAAACCAGCAGGGCCATGGTAATGACCGTGCTTGCCAAAATGGCGGGGCAAAACGTCAGTGGGTATGACGAGGCGGTAAACTGGGCTGTAAGTACCGGCGTTTCGGACGGAACCAACCGGCACAAGGAAGTCACCCGGGAACAGCTGGCCGCTATGCTGTACCGCTATGCGGGCTCGCCCGAAAGGGAGGACACCGTCAAATTGGAAAGCTTTACCGACCGCAAGCAGATTTCTCCATGGGCGGAAAAAGCTATGGAATGGGCTGTGTCCGCAGGGATCCTTCAGGGACAGAGCAGCCACCGCCTCAATCCCCGCGCCACCGCCACCCGTGCGGAAATGGCCGCAATCATAGAGCGCTTTGTAAAACTTGGGGAGCAGTAATCATACTTTCCCACAGAAAAGCCCCGGCATGTGTCATGCCGGGGCTTCCTTTGCAGCGGTTTATTGACCTTTCAGCTTCCTGGCGGCTTCCTCCCGCTGGCGGCACAGCTCGGCCCAGCTGGGGGTCTTGCTGAGGATCTCCGCCAGCTCCTTCAAAGCGCCGGGAATGTCGATATTCTGGGGGCAGATCGCCGCGCAGGCCCCGCACCCCACACAGGCAGCGGGGCGCTTAACCTCGGGCAGAGCATCGAACTGCATG
>CAZBDS010000220.1:0-3159 GCA_964490735.1 uncultured Acutalibacter sp.
AAACCACTCGGACACCTCTCCATATCTCACGTGGTTAATATCATACCACAAGTATTTCCAAAATGTCAATGCCTTTTTCCGCAAGCAGCGGAATTTTCAAAGAAACACGGGGAGGTTTATGCCTCCCCGTGTTTTTTTATTTACCGCTGAGATACTCATCAATGGCTTTCGCCGCAGTCTTCCCCGCCCCCATGGCGGAAATGACCGTGGCTGCGCCGGTGACGGCGTCGCCGCCGGCATAAACGCCCTCTCGGGAGGTGGCGCCGGTATTCTCTTCCACAATAATGCCGCCCCGGCTGTTCACGTCAAGGCCTTGGGTGGTGGACTTGATCAGCGGATTGGGGGAAGTACCGATGGCGATGACCACCGTGTCCACTTCCAGGGTAAACTCGCTGCCGGGCACGGGGATCGGACGGCGGCGGCCTTTTTCGTCGGGCTCGCCCAATTCCATTTTAATGCACCGCATACCGGTGACAAAGCCGTTTTTCGGATCGCGCTTATCCTGGGGATTCTCATAGCCCAAAATTTCCACCGGGTTATTGAGCAGACGGAAATCGATCCCTTCCTCCATGGCGTGCTCCACTTCTTCTTTTCTGGCAGGAAGCTCTTCCAAAGAGCGGCGGTAGACGATATAGACCTTTTCGGCTCCCAGCCGCAGGGCAGTCCGGGCCGCGTCCATAGCCACGTTGCCGCCGCCCACCACGGCTACCCTTCCCCCCTTCATGATCGGGGTGACAGGATCGTCCCGGTAAGCCTTCATCAGGTTGCTGCGGGTCAGAAATTCATTGGCAGAGTAAACGCCCTTCAGGGATTCTCCGGGAATGTTCATAAAATTGGGCAGGCCTGCGCCGGAAGCGATGAAAACCGCCTCGAAGCCCCGGTCGAAAAGTTCGTCTACCGTCAGGGTCTTGCCGATGACCATGTTGGTTTCCAGGTCTACACCCATGGCGGTAAGATTGTCCACCTCCTGCTGCACAATGGCCTTGGGCAGACGGAATTCAGGGATTCCATAGACCAATACGCCTCCGGCCGTATGCAGCGCTTCAAAAACCGTGACCTTGTAGCCTTTTTTTGCCAGATCCCCGGCGCAGGTCAGGCCGGAAGGGCCGGATCCCACGATAGCCACCCGATGGCCGTTCTGTTTTACAGGTTTGGGCTTTCCGGCTGCATGGGCATTGTGCCAGTCCGCCACAAATCGCTCCAGGCGGCCGATTCCCACCGGCTCCCCCTTGATCCCGCGAACACACTTCGCCTCGCACTGGGTCTCCTGGGGGCACACTCTGCCGCACACGGCCGGCAGGCTGGAAGACCGGTTGATGACCTGGTAAGCGCCTTCAAAATCGCCTTCCTTGATCTTGGCAATAAATTCGGGAATATGGATATTGACGGGACAACCCGTCACACAGGGCATGTTTTTACAATTCAGGCAGCGCAGGGCCTCGTCTACCGCAGTCTCCTGGCTGTAACCCATAGCCACCTCCTGAAAATTGCGGGCGCGAACCGCGGGCTCCTGGGTGGGCATGGGATTTTTCTTCGGGTTCATATTAGGCACGGGGCCCCGCCTCCTTCCGAAACAAATTGCAGGCCTCGTCATAAGCGTGGCGCTCAAATTCGCGATACATGGCCCCCCGGGACATGGCCTCGTCAAAATCCACCTCGTAGCCGTTAAAATCCGGACCGTCCACACAGGCAAACTTGGTGACCCGCTTTCCGTCTTGGGTCAGGGTCAAGCGGCAGCCGCCGCACATGCCGGTCCCGTCGATCATGATGGGATTCATGGACACTGTACAGGGAATGCCGGTGGGTTTTACGGCAGCCACTACAAATTTCATCATGATCAGCGGTCCGATGGCAATGACCTCGTCAAAGGTCTCCCCGGCGGAAAACATTTCATTTAAGGGCACGCACACATTGCCTTCCCTGCCGTAAGAGCCGTCGTCTGTCATGACATACAGTTTTTCGGAGGCGTCCTCAAACTCCTTTTCCAAAATCCGGAGATCCTTCGAGCGGAAACCGATGATGGAAGTCACCTGGCAGCCCAGCCGGTGAAGCTTTTGCGCAATGGGAAGGGCAATGGCGCAGCCCACACCGCCGCCCACAATGCAGACCTTTTTTAGGCCCTCCGTTTTTGTAGGCACACCCAGAGGCCCCACAAAGTCCTGAAGGGAATCCCCCTCCTCTAAATGGTTCAGCTTTTCCGTAGTCGCCCCCACGATCTGAAAAATGATGGTGACCGTACCTTTTTCCCGGTCATATCCGGCAATAGTCAGCGGAATGCGTTCCCCATCTTCGTCCACCCGCAGAATAATAAACTGACCGGGTTCCGCCTTGGCGGCGACAAAGGGAGCTTCGATCTCCATCCTGGTAACGGTGGGGTTCAACGCCTCTTTGCTTATGATTCTATACATATCCTTCTCTCCTTAATCTAAAATCCACCCGGGAAGCGGAATTGATCAAAGACGTTCAAACTGCTGCCGAAGCCAGTCCTGGATCCGATCCAGTCCTTCCTCGTCCATAGGAAACTGGGCCTCTTCCGGATCTGGGGCCTTTTCAAAGCACACGTCCGTATTCCAAGAAAAGACCTCCAGCCGCTTGCCGGTTTCATCTGATACCGGGCGCACCAGATACCGCAGCAGCGCCCCTGTCTCTCCGTCCTTGGTCCTGCTGCCGGTAAAGGTGTTCCCCTCGGTAAAAAAAGTCATCTTCTGCAGGTCAAATACTTCATTTTCCATAGCCGCCCTCCTGCGCTTATTTATTTTATCACAAAAAAGCCAAATTGAAAAGTGAATTTCCACACAGCAGGAATTTTCCCGCATATCCTGAAACAAGGACTTTCCAGAAAGAAGGTATGCCTCTTGATCATCCATGTTGTTCAGCCCGGCGACACAGTCTGGTCCCTGGCCCGGCGGTACGGGACCTCCGCCAGCCGCATCATCAGCGACAACGGCTTAAGCGACCCCCGGAATCTTCCCATCGGCCAGTCCCTTGTAATTCTGATCCCCCAGACTCTTTATACCGTTCAGCCCGGGGATACACTGGAAACTATTTCTGCCCGCTTTTCCGTGCCGGAAATCACCCTACTGCAAAATAACCCGGAACTTCTCTCCACGCCCTACCTCCGCGCGGGACAGCAGATCGTCATCGAATTTCAGGAAGCAA
>CAZBDS010000221.1:0-3153 GCA_964490735.1 uncultured Acutalibacter sp.
GACAAAATCCACCGGCAGACCCAGAGTAAACATCTCCATCATGGCCCGGTAGATCATCTGATTATTCACCGCGTAAAAGAACTCGGCCCGGGGCAAGATCTCGGCTACCGCCGCCAGGCAGGAAGGATCCAGCAGCACGGCGCCCAGCACCGACTGCTCCGCTTCCAGATTAAAGGGCATATGTACGCCCGGTTCCGCCTGGGTATTCAGTTCGTAGGGCATGAAATCGCTCCCCTTCGCAAAGTTCCGTGTTCAGATCAGCCTTACTGCTGCTCGCACACCGCCACCGTCATAGTGGTGGAAATGCCGCCGAAAAATTTCACGTCGAAATTGTAAGAGCCAAAGGCCTTAATGTCGTTTTCCAGCACGATCTTCTTTTTGTCCACTTCCACGCCCAGCTGGCTCTTGATCTCCGCCGCCAGTTCTTTGGCGGTTACGGAGCCGAAGATCTTGCCGCCCTGGCCGGGCTTGGCATAGATCTTTACCGTTTTGCCGCTCAGGGCGTCGGCGCTGGCTTTTGCCTTGTCGGTCTCGGTCTTCAGCTTGTACTCTTTGGAGGCCTCGGCGTTTTTCAGCTCGTTCATGGCCTGGGCGTTGGCTTCCTTGCAGAGCTTCCGGGGCAGCAGGAAATTCCTGGCGTAGCCGTCGGACACGGTTACAAGCTCTCCCTTTTTCCCAATGGACTTCACGTCCTGCAGCAATACGACTTTCATTTGCAATCTTCCTTTCTCTTTCTTGATATGGTAAAGGAAATACTTTCTCAGTAATGTGGGCAGGCTCAGCGGTCCTGCCAGGAGGCGGCCATTTCCGCAAGCTTAACGTCCAGGGCGCGGAGCAGCGCCTTCCGGGCGTCGCTCATGGTGATGTTCTTCAGCTGGGCCCCGGCCATGGTGAGATGGCCGCCGCCGCCGAATTCTTCCAGGATCACCTGGACGTTGACGTCCCCCAGGCTCCGGGCGGAAATGTTCACGTCGGAGCCGGTGCGGTACAGCACAAAGGACGCCTTGACCCCCTGAATGGACAGCAGCTCGTCAGCGGCCTGGGCCGCGGCCACCCGCAGGTTTTCAAAATCCCAGTTGGAGGTGGCGATGGCGCAGTCCTTGTAGAGCTCGGCGCCGGACACCAGCTGGGCCTTCTGCTTGTAGTTTTCCAGGGTGTTGGCAAACATTTTTTTCACGCTGACCGTATCCGCGCCCCGGCGGCGCAGGAAAGCTGAAGCCTCAAAGGTGCGTACGCCCGTTTTCAGGACGAAATTTTTGGTGTCCAGGGCAATGCCGGCCATCAGCGCATCGGCGTCCACCGCGTCGATGGAGGAGGCCTTGATATACTGGGCCAGCTCCGTCACCATTTCCGAGGCTGAGCTGGCATAGGGCTCGTGATAAAAGATCAGGGCGTTCTTGATGTGGGACACCATCATACGGTGATGGTCGATCACCACGATCCGGGGGATCCGCTCCAGCAGCTCAGAGCTCTCCACAAAATTGACCGAATGGGTGTCCACCACGATCAGCAGGGAACGCTCCGTGGCATTCTGAAAAGCCTCCTGGGGGCTGATGAACACCCGCTCCTCCGGATAGGCGTCGTCCACCCGGTCCACCAAGGAGGCAGCCAGGGTCAGGCCCCGGTTCAAGACGATGCTGGCGGGCTTTTCCAAGCCCTTGCGGATCGCCGCCCACATGCCCACGGCGGCGCCCACACTGTCCAGATCGGAATTCTTATGGCCCATGACAAACACCTGGTCGCTGGCCCGCACGTGGTCGGACAGGGTGGCCGCGATAACGCGGGTGCGCACCTTGTCCCGCTTTTCCACGCCCTTTGACAGGCCGCCGAAAAACTCGTAAGTATCGCCCTGCTGCTTAACGGCCACCTGATCGCCGCCGCGGCCCAGGGCCATGTCCAAAGCCTGCCGGGCCCAACGCTCGCTTTCTGCGGCGGTGTCGGCCCCCCGGCCCACACCGATGGATACGGTGGCGCTCATGTTGTTGTTTATGCCCTTGATCTCCCGCACGTCGTCCAAAATCCGGAAGCGCTTCTGCTTTGCCTCCTCAATGTGGGCGTCGTCGGTGATGAACATGTACCGGCCGGTGGACAGGCGGCGGATAAATCCCCCCAGGTCGTCCACCACCCAGCGGCGCAGGACGGCTTCCACCTCGGCGGTCACCCGGGAATCGTCGCCGCTGGCGCTGTCCCGGGAAAGCTCCTCCCGGTTGTCGAAGACCGCCATGCACACCACGGTCTTGCGTTCTCGGTACTCCTTGTGAATGGCCTTGAAATAGGTGTCGTCTACAAAGTAGAGGATATAGCCCTTTTGGGCCTGGGCGCCGTAAACGGTGTATTCCCGGCCCCGGTGGGAGACGGCGGTGCCCTTTTCCCCCATCACCTGCCGGAAAGTTTTGGGATAGATGAATTTCAGCACGTTTTCACCCAGGAACTCCCCGCCGCCGCACAGGGAGGCGGCAAAGGCCTCGTTGGCCCAGACGATATCCCCGGCGGGGGCCACCACAGCCACCGGCAGGGCAAAGTTTTCAAAGGCAAGCTCTTCCTCGGCGGTAAGCACCTTTTTGGCGCTTTTCACCGTGGTGGAAATATTCCTGCGGTACAGCAGGTCAGAGGCCGCCACCGCCAGCAGGGACAGTCCGGCCGCGGTCAATTCCAGGGTAAAGGCAATCTTGTTATACTGATAGCTGACCAGCGCCATGATCACCATGGCCAGGGCCATCAGGTAAAACAGCGGAGAGACCACCCAGATCTTCTTGCGCCTGTTATGCATAAAGCCGCCGCCCCTTTCTCACCGAGCTGCCGTACTCTTTTTATACTTCCATAATAATGGGCAGAATCATGGGATTACGCTGGGTCTTCCGGTACAGGAAGCGGGACAGCTCCTCCTTCACGTGCTGCTTCAGGCCGCTCCAGTCTCTCACACGCTGATTGGCGCAGGCCTCCAGTGTATTATACACCAATTTTCGCGCTTCGTCCATAAGGGGTTCCGCCTCCCGCACATAAACAAATCCCCGAGAGACGATATCCGGCCCGGAAACCACGTGGCCGGAGGTGGAATCGATGGAGCACACGGCCACGATCAGCCCGTCCTCTGACAGATGCTTTCTGTCCCGCAGCACGATGCTTCCCACATCGCCCACGCCCAGGCCGTCC
>CAZBDS010000222.1:0-3149 GCA_964490735.1 uncultured Acutalibacter sp.
GGAACTTCTCTCCACGCCCTACCTCCGCGCGGGACAGCAGATCGTCATCGAATTCCAGGAAGCAAAACGCAGGGAGCTTTCCATCAATGGCTACGCTTACCCCTACATTCGGGAGGACGTGCTTCGCCGCTGTCTGCCCTATCTGACCTATCTCACTATTTTTGGCTACGGCTTTACGGAAAGCGGCGAGCTGATCGGCATTGACGACCAGCCGCTGATCAACGCTGCCTATGAATTCCGGGCCGCACCTGTCATGCTGCTGTCTTCCCTTACAGAAGACGGCAATTTCAGCGGCCAGCGGGCCAGCCTGCTTTTCCGCAGCACCGCGCTGCAGGACAAAGTCTTTGACGGTATTCTCACCGTTATGGAAGAAAAGGGGTATTTGGGCCTGGACATCGATTTTGAATACGTCAACGCCGAAGACGCGGGAGATTATCAGAACTTCCTGCGCCGGGCCACAGAACGCCTGCATGCCGCCGGATACTTTGTCAACGTGGACCTGGCCCCAAAAACCTCCGCCAACCAGGCGGGCCTGCTGTACGAGTCCCACGACTACGAGGCCATTGGCGCCCTGGCGGACACCGTACTCCTGATGACCTACGAATGGGGCTACACCTATGGGCCGCCCATGGCGGTGGCTCCCCTCAACCAAGTCAGGCGCGTGGTGGAATACGGCGTCTCCGCTATCCCCTCCGAAAAGATCATGATGGGCCTTCCAAATTACGGCTACGACTGGATTCTGCCCTTTCAGAGAGGCATTACCCGGGCCACTGCTATCGGAAACCAATACGCGGTGGAAATCGCCCAAAGGAACCGAGTCCCCATTGACTTTGACGAAGCAGCCCAATCCCCCACCTTTCAGTACACAGGCACGGCGGGGCAGCCTCATGTTGTCTGGTTTGAGGACGCCCGCAGCATGGAGGGAAAATTCAATCTGATCGACGAGTTTTCCCTGCTGGGCGGCGGCTACTGGAATGTGATGCGTCCCTTTAATCAGAACTGGGCGTTTTTAAGCGCCCGCTATCTCATCAGGAAGGTGGTTTAAGCGGCGGTACAAATAGGCGCGCCCTTCTTTTCCACACTGCTCTATCACCCCAACGGTCCGGAGCACATTCATGGCAACGGAGGCCTGCCGCTGGGGAAGCTTTCCGGCGGCGGCAAACTCCCTGGCGGTAAATTCCTCCGGCAGAGTTTCGGGGATCAGCTTTTGGAAATCATCGGGCCCTTTCAGCCAAAGCTCACCGATAAGCGCCACAGGCACTCTGTCAAATTTGACGGCTTTTCTCCGCCTTCCATTTTCATCGCTGTTCCTCAGCCGGTACTCCTCCACTTCCATCAGCGGAATATAAAAGCTGAGGCCGTCTTTGCCCAGCAGGGACTTGATCCCGTACATCTCCGGCAAAATGCTGTACCAGCTGTCCTTCTTGGGGCTTTTCTTCCTGGAAACGCACCTGCCGTCCCGATCCAGCCAGATCAGCCACTTGACCGCTGCCGCGGGATACACCACCGTAACCGGCCCCTGCTCCAAAAAGTAAGCCAGCTTCTTTTGAAGCAGGTAAAAGCTCCTGGTCTGGATCTCAAAAAAGCCATAATCATTTCGCACGTCCGCCACATAAGGCCCGCATGAGATCTCGTGGTGCTCCCTGTCGGGGTCCAGATAGCGCTTCAGTACTGCGTGAACCGATTTCTCTCCCATCGTACCGATCCCCTGCAGGCGGTGCCCTTCGTCCATTTCAGCCCGGCAGGCCAGTAAAAAGGCTGTCTGGTCCATGCTATTCCCTCTCCTCTATGTGAAACAGGCGGGCAAAATTCCCGTACAGGATCTGCCGGTTCACCTCTTCGCCCAGTCCCAGCGCAAAAAAGCGGTCTAACTCCGTTTTGGGATCCCACATGGGAAAATCTGTGCCGAACATGGTGCGTTCCACACCAAAATGCTCAATGCTCTGCCACGCCTGCTCCGGAGTGAGGGCAAACAGCGAGCTGGAAGTATCCACGTACACGTTGGTGCCTCGCAGATCCTTCTTGGCGTTGTCCCATTCGGTATAGCCTCCTAAATGGGCGGCAATACAGGTAAAATCGGGGATCTTTTCCAATACATTCATCAGTCTGCGGGGAGAGGAAAAATCGGTCCTGCTGTCGCCGGTGTGAAACAGCACGGGCAGGCCCCGTCGGTTCATTTCTCGATAAAAGGGAAGCATTCTCTCGTCATCGATGAAGAACTGCTGAAAATCCGGGTGAAGCTTAACGCCCTTTAAGCCCCGGCGCTCTATGTCGTCCAGCTCGGCGCCGATGTCTTCCACATCTTGGTGCCAGGCGGCCAGACCTACAAACTGCGGGTACTTCTCGCATTTTTGCTGAATAAACTCGTTGATGGAACGGACCTGGGCCAGTTTGGTGGCCACAGAGGACACCAGGAATCTGTCGATCCCCGCTTCACCGCCCCGCTGCGCCAGCACATGGGGCAGCCCTACATTCAGCATATCCACATGATAGAAATCCCCCACGGAAGCGGTGGCCTTTTCCGCGATTTTACCGGGATAGATGTGGGCATGCGTATCTGCCGCCCGGTAGGTAACTCCATTAAAGGTGACTGCCAAATTGATCCTTCCCTTCCTTCTGCCGCTGCCGTTCTGCCTTGGAATAGATGCACCCACAGTAGTCCTGCCGGTAAAGAGAGTATTCCCGGGAAAGGGCCAGCGACCGCTTGTAGCCGTCCTTTTTCTTAAAGTCTGCCGGCAGGTGCCGGACGCCGTAAACACGGCCCACCTCTTCGCCGATCTCATTGAGCGCGGCGGCATTTTTCAGCGGGCTGATGGAGAGCGTGGTGGTAAAATAATCAAAACCGAGTTCCTTCGCCATAGAAGCCGTCCGGGTCAGGCGGAGCCGAAAACAGCGCAGACAGCGTTCGCCGCCCTCCGGGACGTCCTCGTACCCTGCGGCGATTTCCGAAAAATCGCCGCCGTCATAACCACAGGGAAGCAGCGTGACCGGGTGCAGGGCGGGCATGGAAGCGATCAGCCGTTCCAGCTCGGCCTTCCGCTTGAGGTATTCCTCCTCCGGCGAAATATTGGGATTATAATATAAAATCGAAATGGAAAAATAGCGGGAAAGATATTCCAGCACATAGCTGGAGCAGGGAGCGCAGCAGG